>NZ_JBPJUQ010000007.1:0-257780 GCF_051192615.1 Streptosporangium sp. G11 | reverse complement strand
GAACCCGGAGGCCCTCCCTTATTTCAACAACTTCGAAGATCGTGTCACCGCGTACTCAACCTTTGTGGTCAGTACAGCTAGGCCGTGGCGGACCGGACCCCGAGGGCGATGAGCACGACCGCCGTGACCCGGGCGCCGATGTTCTTGAAGCGGGCTCCCCGCAGGGCGTGGGCGGCCCTGCCGACGAGGATCGTCCACCCGAGGAGCCAGAGCGCGATCAGCAGCGCGTGGGCGGTGGCCAGGGTGAGGATCTGGCCGACGAGGGACTCGCCGGGGGTGATGAACTGGGGCATCAGGGTCAGGTAGATGGAGGCCGCTTTCGGGTTGAGGACGTTGGCGAGGAGCGCCTGAAGGTAGGCGGAGCCGGAGAGTTCCGGCAGGCGCCGGTGGCGCCGGGAGGGCGCCGGGGAAGTAGCCGACCGCCAGGTCCAGATGCCCAGGCCGACGAGATAGGCCGCTCCGGCGAGCCTGACGGCGGTGAAGGCCTGGCTGGAGTGCATGACGAGAGCGGACAGGCCGGCCATGGCGAGCGCGGCGTGGACGTACAGGCCGGTGGCCGTGCCGAGGATGACGGGCACGGCCCGGCCGCGGCCACCTTCGGTGACCTGCCGGACCAGCAGGGCCAGGCTCGCTCCGGGAGTGGCGATCAGGGGGAGCAGCGCCACCAGGAACCCGGCGACGGCGTAGGGGTGGACCACGATGTCTCCGGGATCGAGAGCCGATGGGAGGGAACCGGGAGGGGAGTCAGGGCACGACGCGGTAGTGGGTGGTCAGGCGGCGGTCGTCGTCCAGGATGTGGAAGGCCAGGCCGGGGGGCTGGTCGAGGTCCGCGACCTCGTCGCCCTCCCAGGGCAGGCGCAGGGTCCAGGTCACGGCCGGTCCGACGATCAGCGGGCGCGCGGCGAAGGTGGAGACGGCCGCGGTGTGGGCGTGGCCGGTGAGGACGGCGATGACCTCCGGGTGCGCGTCGAGCAGGGCGGCCAGTCGCCCCGGCCGCTGGAGCGTCGAGGAGTCGGGCAGGGGGTGGTGGAGTGCGACCGGCGGCTGGTGGAAGGCGACCAGCGCCGGAGTGTCCCGGGGCAGGCCGGTGAGAGTGGTGTCGATCCAGGCGAGGGTCTGAGCGTCGAGGTGCCCCTCGTCGCGTCCCGGGATGGTGGAGTCGCACATCAGGACGGCGGTGCCGCCGATGTGATGGACCCGGTTGACGGGGCCTTCGCCGGGGACCTCCCCGAGCAGGGCCTTGCGGTAGGCCGGGCGCGCGTCATGGTTGCCGGGGCAGGTGAGCACGGGGAAGGGGGCGGCCAGGATGCGGGCCGCCTCCTCGTACTCGGACTCCTCGCCGTGGTCGGCGATGTCCCCGGTGACCAGCACGGCGTCGGGGAGGCGGGGCAGGGCTCGCAGATAGTCCATGATCCGGGTGGCGCGCCGGGTCGCCCGTTCGCCGCCGTCCAGGTGCAGGTCGCTGATCTGGGCGAGCATCGTCGTCATCGTGTCGCTTCCCTCTCGCGGTGGACGCCGCACGCCGATCCGCGCCGGCCTGCGCGCAGTCGCGCCGTGGTTCAGTCCCTAATGGAAAATTATCTATTTTCCATTAGGAACCTTAAGCTGCGAGCGAGGATGTGATCAAGTGATCGGCGACCGGATTCGCGATCGGAGAGGGAAGAGGAGAGCCGTGGAGCGCTGCCTGGCGTTGGAACTGGCGAGCACGATCCGCCACGATGGGGACGGCGGCGTCGCCGACGACCTGGCCACGGTTCAGGGGACGGCCCGCTGGGTGCGGGATCGGACCGGCGACATCGTCGACGGCGTCACCGTCGACGAGAACCTCATGGGCGAGATCGTGGCACTGCGGCAGGCGGTACGGGCGCTGTTCGCCCACTCGGTCAGTCCCGCTCCCCCCAGTCCCGCCGACGCCCATCGCCTCATGCCGGTCGACCGGGCCCTGGCACGCCTCAACGCGGCCGCCGGCAGGGAGCCGGTCACCCCGCAGATGGACTGGCCCTCCGGAGGGGCACCCGCGACCCGGCTGCTGTCGGCCGAGAGGGATCCGCACCTCCGGCTTGTCGCGGCTCTGGCCCGCGCCGCCATCGACTTCCTGACCGGTCCTCGGCGTGAGGATCTGCGGGCCTGCACCGCGCCGCGCTGCGTCCGCTACTTCGTCAAGAAGCACGGCCGGCAGGAATGGTGCAAGCCGTCGTGCGGCAACAGGGCCCGTGCCGCACGCCACTACCGCCGGCACGCGGCGGCCGACGCGGACCCCGCCCAGCCCTGAGAGCACCGTCCGGGAAAGTGCCGCCAGGGCCGCACTGAGATCCCGTTTCGCGCGGTGGCGGTGCGGGTGAGACAGGTCGCCGGATACCCCTGCGTCGACATGTCGAAGATTAAATGAGACAGGACACCTGCCGCGCCTGACCCGCGGGTTGTGGTGATCTGACGAACGCCGCTCACGATACGCCGGTCTCCGGAACGGGCACCGACTCGGCACCGGCCGGTTCGCGCCGGTGTCTGGAGGCCAGCTCGCCGAGCAGCTTCCAGGTGCGGCGCTCGTCCTCCGCGGAACCGATCGCGGTCTGGGTGTAGACGAGCTCGGTCACGCCCGATTCGAAGTACGCGGCCACCTGGTCCGCGAGCAGTTCCTCGTCTCCGATCGCGACCAGGTCGGCGGGGTGGTCGACGCCCTCGTGGTCCAGTGCCGCGCGATAAGACGGAATGGTCCCGTAGTACCCCATGTTCTTCTCCGCGCGGGACCGGGCGCCCGCCACGTCGGCGGTCACCACGCCGGAGACGATGGCGACGACCCGGGGCGCCGGCCGCCCGGCCGCCTCCGCGTACCGGGTGATGGTCGGCACGGTGTACTCGGCCAGCGTGCGCGGGCCGGACAGGATCGGCAGCGCGCCGTCGGCGAGTTCGCCCGCGGCGCGCAGGGTCTGCTCGCCCGCCGCAGCGACCAGCACCGGCACCCGTGGCCGCGCGCCCGGCACGCTCGCCGGCAGGGAGGTTCTGGCGACCAGCGTCTCGCCGCTCAGGTTCGCGGTGCCGTTCTCGAAGAGGTCGCGCAGCACCTCCAGGTACTCCCGCAGATGCCGGATCCTGGGGTGTGGCGCGATTCCGTAGGTCTCCTCGACGAACGACTTGATCGACAGGCCGACGCCCAGCGTGAAGCGCCCGTGGCCGGCCGCCTGCGCGGTCTGGGCCTGCATCGACATCGCGATCGGGTGCCGCGGGTAGATCGGCACGATCGCGGTGCCGACGTCGATGCCCGGCACCTCGCGCGCGGCCAGCGCGGCCAGCGTGATGGCGTCGTGGTCGAACCGCTGGGTGAACCAGGCCGAGGTCAGCCCCGCGGCGGCGAGCTCCTTCACCTCGCCGATCAGGGTGTCGACGGAGTTGGCTTCGGCGGACAGCCGCGTGTGATCGGTGGGCAGCGCGACACCGATGCGCATGGCGTACTCCAATCGTTCGGCCGGGGAGCCGGCCAGAAGTCTTTACTCGGTAAATATATTGCCTGAGGAAAGTGTTTTGACCGGGCCGTGGTGGTATGGGCCGTGGCGGTGCGGGCCGGGCCGGGGGTGGTACGGGCTGGGCCGCAGCGGTGCGGGGCGGGCCGAGCCGTAGCGGGATGAGGCGGGCTGGGGCGGCGCGGTGCGGTGCGGTGCGGTGCGGAAATATTTTCGCGGGACGGTCGCGCCCGGTGTCGATTCCGCCGGACGCCGTTCGTGTGATGGGTAGAAAGGCGGCGACGGTGCCGCACCGGCCCAGGAGGCGCGATGAAACAGTATTTGCTCAGCGTGTACCAGCCCGACGGAGGTTCTCCCGGGCCCGAGGTGCTGGAACCGATCGCATGGAACCTGGAGACCCTGGAACAGGAGATGAAGACCGCCGGTGTATGGGTCTTCTCCGGTGGCCTGCATTCCCCGGACACGGCGACCGTGGTCCGGGTCAAGGACGGCGACACGCTCATGACCGACGGTCCGTACGCCGAGGGCAAGGAACACCTCGGCGGGTTCACGGTCATCAGGGCGCCCGACCTCGACGCGGCGCTCGAATGGGGCCGCAGGCTCGCCCTGGCGATCGGGCTCCTCCCCATCGAGGTGCGGCCGTTCCAGGGCGAGGCGGGCGGCTGACGTCCGGCATGCGGGGTGTTTCCGCCTCGGAGATCGACCGCGTGTTCCGTGCCGAGTACGGTCGCGCGGTCGCTGTCCTGGTCCGCCTCCTCGGCGACATCGACCTCGCCGAGGAGGCGGTCCAGGACGCGTTCACCGTGGCGGCGGACCGGTGGCCCTCCACCGGCCTGCCGCCGAGCCCGGCGGGATGGATCATCACGACCGCACGCAACAGGGCGATCGACCGATTCCGGCGGGAGGCGACCCGCCGGGACCGCCATGCCCAGGCGGCCCTGTTGCACGCCGGCGACGAACCGCTGGAGGAGGGTGCCGTGCGCGATGACCGGCTCCGCCTGATCTTCACCTGCTGCCACCCCGCGCTCGCCGCCAATGCCCAGGTCGCGCTGACGCTGCGGCTCCTGGGCGGGCTCACCACCGCCGAGATCGCCCGGTCCTTCCTGGTGCCCGAGCCGACCATGGCCCAGCGGCTGGTCCGGGCCAAGAACAAGATCCGCGATGCGGGGATCCCGTACCGTGTCCCGGCCGAGGCCGATCTCCCGGACCGGCTCCGGGCCGTCCTGGCCGTGGTCTACCTCGTCTTCAACGAGGGCCACACGGCGAGCTCGGGCGAGCGGCTGGTCCGCGAGGAGCTCTGCGCGGAGGCCATCCGGCTGGGACGGCTACTGGCCGAGCTCATGCCCGACGAACCGGAGGTCATGGGGCTGCTCGGGCTCATGCTGCTCGTCGAGTCCCGCCGGGTCGCCCGCACCACGCCGGACGGCGACCTGGTGCTGCTGGCGGACCAGGACCGGGGCCGCTGGGATCGCGGCCTGATCGCCGAGGGCCAGGCCATCGTCCGGTGGTGCCTGCGGCGCGACCGGCCGGGCCCGTACCAGATCCAGGCCGCGATCAACGCCGTCCACAGCGACGCGCCGACCGCGGCCCTCACCGACTGGTGGCAGATCCTGGCGCTGTACGACCGGCTCCTGGCCCTGGTTCCCAACCCGGTCGTGGCCCTCAACCGCGCGGTCGCGGTGGCCGAGGTCGACGGGCCGGGGGCGGCGATCACCCTGGTCGACGGCCTCGACCTCGGCGGCTACCACCTGTTCCATGCCGTCCGGGCCGACCTGCTCCGGCGTCTGGGACGCGTCACCGAGGCGGCGCGGGCCTACGAGGAGGCGATCGCCCTCACCCGCAACGCGGCCGAGCGCGATTTCCTGCGGCGCGGCCGCCAGGCGCTCCCTTGAGTCCGGTGCTCACCTGGGCCGGGTGCTCACCTTGGTCCGGCGCGTCCGTGTACCGGCACCCGTGCGACGACCCGGTCCCGCCAGGACCGCCGGAGCGCACGGGATGACCGGCCGGGACCGTCAGGCGAGGGCGCTGCGGAGCCACTCCTCGACACCGGCGATGTGCACCGTGGCCCAGGCCCGCGCCACCTCCGGCTGGTGGGCGGCGATGGCGTCGCAGATCGCGGTGTGCTGCTCGCGGGTCTTCTCCAGGGCGTTCTCCTGGGTGAGGCCCCGCCAGATCCTGGCCCTGGTGGTGGGCCCCGAGAGGCTCTCGATGAGGGAGCACAGCACCGCGTTGCCCGAGCCCGCCGCGATGCGCTGGTGGAACTCCAGGTCGTTGGCGACCAGTTGCTCGACGCTCGGATCGGGAGGCAACTCGTCGAGGATCTTACGCAGCTCGGTGACCTCGGACTCGGACATGCACGTCGCCGCCATCGCGGTCGCCGCGGGCTCCAGGATCCGCCGGACCTGGAAGAACTGCAGCACGGTGTCGTCCTGGTGGAAGTCGACCACGAACGACATCGCGTCGAGCAGGAGCCTCGGCTCCAGGCTGGTCACGTACGTGCCGTCGCCCTGGCGCACGTCCAGCACGTTGATCAGGGCCAGGGCTCTGACGGCCTCGCGCAGGGAGTTGCGCGACAGGCCGAGCCGATCGGCCAGGTCGGCCTCCTTGGGCAGTCTGCTGCCCGGGGCGAGCTCGCCAGACAGGATCATCTGCTTGATCTTGTCGATAGCGGCGTCGGTGACCGCCACTCTGCACCGTCCTCAGGTTGCGCCAGACATCCGATGTCTATGAGTGTATGGCGAACCGGACCGGATCCACCCCCATCACGCGACGGACGGTTCCGCGGACCTCCAACGTGCGCAGGTGGGCCGCGGCCTCCCCGGCCGCCATCCCGCGCAGCACGGCGGGGAAGTCCTCCCACGGGCGGTTCCAGGTCATACGCCCGGCGATCTCCCAGATGGTCAGGGGTTCCTCCGCCTCGGCGAGCAGGGTGGTCAGCCGTCGGAGCTTCTCCTCGTGGTGGACGCCGATCTCCGTCGCCCGAGCCGCCGTGTCCTGAAATATCCATTCATGGGCGGGTAGGGCTTCGAGCTGCCCCAGGCCCTTCACCTTCTCCAGCGACTCCAGGAAGTCGCTGAGCGGATCCACGTCCGCCCGGTCGTACGGGTAGATCCCGATGTGCGGCGTGATCGCCGGAAGCACGTGGTCCCCGGTGAAGATCCGGTCGGCGTCCTCCAAATGCAGGCAGACGTGGCCGGGCGTGTGGCCGGGCGTCCAGATCGTCCGGAGCCTGCGTCCCGGCAGGTCGATCAGGTCGCCGTCGGTGAGGACGCGGTCGGGTACCGCGGGTGGCTGCGGCCGGTTCCCCGTCACCTCCTCCACCTCGACGGTGCCCGCTCCCGCCCGGCGCAGCATGTCGGCCTGGAAGTCGCGGTGCGCGTCGCCCTGGAAGTCCCGCATGAGGCTGATCAGCGCGGCGTCGGCCTCGTGCATGGCGATCCACGCGCCGGACTCCTCCCTGACCTGACCGGCCAGCCCGGCGTGGTCGGGATGGAAGTGGGTCACGACCACCCCGCGCACGTCGCGGACGTCCATGCCGACCGCCCCCAGCCCGTCGCGCAGCGCCAGCCACGCCTCGGGGGCGTTCCAGCCCGCGTCGACCAGTACGGGACCGGCGGGGGACTCGATCGCGTAGACCAGCGTGTAACCGAGCGGGTTGCCGGGGATCGGGACGGGCACGCTCCACACCCCGCCGCCGGTGTCGAACGGACGCTGCTCGCTGTACGGCCTGCGACGGGATTTCAACGCTGGTGCTCCTTGTGCGGCCTGCGGGATGTCAACGGTGGTGCTCCTTGCCGGCGCCGCTCAAGACGCTTCAGGGGGTCGGCGCCGCTCAGAGGCGCTCCAGGATGGTCGCGGTCGCGAGCGCCCCGCCCGCGCACATCGCCACCAGCGCGGTCGAGGAGTCGGACCGCTCAAGCTCGTGCAGGGCGGTGGTGATCAGCCGTGAACCGGTCGCTCCGACCGGATGGCCGAGCGCTATGGCGCCGCCGTTGACGTTGACCCGTTCCATGTCTGGCTTGTGCACCGATGACCAGGATAAGACCACCGAGGCGAAAGCCTCGTTCACCTCGAACCTGTCGATGTCAGCCGTGCTCATCCCGGTCGCGGACAGAACCCTGGCGGTCGCGTCCACCGGCCCGTCCAGGTGGTAGTACGGCTCGGAGCCGACGAGCGCCTGGGCGAGGATGCGGGCACGGGGCCGCAGGCCGTGCCGGGCGGCGGCCTCCTCGCTCATGAGCAGCACCGCCGCCGCGCCGTCGGAGATCTGGGAGGAGGTGCCCGCCGTGTGCAGGCCGTCCTCGCCCATGACGGGCCTGAGCCCGGCCAGCCCCTCGACGGTCGTCTCGCGCAACCCCTGGTCCCTGTCGACGACGCGGGTCTCGCCGGTGGGCTCCCCGTCCTGGCGGAGGACCGGCGCGGTCACCGCGACGACCTCCCGGTCGAAGCGGCCCTGGGCCCACGCCTCCGCGGCGAGGCGCTGGGACCTGGCGCCGAACCTGTCGAGCCGCTCGCGGGTCAGCCCGCGCCGCCGCGCGATCCGCTCGGCGGCGGTGAACTGGTCGGGCAGGTCGATGGCCCAGTCGTCGGGCCGGGGGTTGGCGGGCAGCACGTTGGAGCCGAGCGGCGCCCGGCTCATGACCTCGACGCCGCAGGCCACGCCGACGTCGATGACCCCGGCCTGGATGAGCGCCGCGACCAGGTGCACCGCCTGTTGCGAGGAGCCGCACTGCGCGTCGACCGTGGTCACGCCCGTCTGGTACGGCAGCCCGGCGTAGAGCCAGGCGTGCCGCCCGACGTGGCCGCCCTGCTCCCCGGCCTGCGTGACGCACCCGGCGAAAACCTGTTCCACGGCGGCGGGGTCGATGCCCGACCTGCCGATCAGGCCGTTGAGCGCCGCGGCGAGGACCGCCTGCGGCTTCAGCCCGGCGAGCCACCCGTTGCGCCTGCCGATCGGGGTTCTCACAGCCTCGACGATCACCGCACCCATAACGATCTCCTCGCCATCCGGCTTGGAGCCCGCGGCCTCCGGGCGACCGGCTCCGCCGATCCGCCCGCTCGCGCGTCGCTCCAGAACGTCGCTCTAGTCGCCTTCCGTAGCGACTGTAACGGGTTCTAGTTTCAGGCGGAAGGAGCGGCGGGGTTTCCCGCGGAACGGAGGCTCAGGCGGAGGGGCGGAAGTCGGCGAGCAGGCGTCCGGCGGCGATCTCGATGCGCCGCTGGATCTGCTCGTACGTGCGGCGGCCCCTGAGCATCTCCATGAGCTCGTGCACCCAGACGCTGGACAGCGAACCCGCGAGGGCGAACTGCTCCTCGGTGGCGGTCTCGATGGTGAGGTCGTCTCCGGCGACGCGGAGCAGCAGCCCCGCCATGCGGTCGCCGAACGGTATGTCGACGTCGGCCATGATCAGCGAGCGGATGAGCGCGTCGGCGAGCTCGGGCTCGCGCATCAGGCCCCGGGTGGCGCGCATCAGGACGTCGACGGCCCGTCCCGAGGCGGTGGAGGCGTTGGGCGGGCGGCGCTCGATGCTGGTTTCCAGAAGATCGATCTCCTCGCCGACGACGGCGACGACGAGATCCATCTTGGAGGGGAAGTATCGGTAGAGCGTTCCGAGCGCGACCCCGGCGCGCTCGGCGACGGTCCGCATCTGCATCGCCTCGACGCCGCCCCGCGAGGCGAGGGCGGCGGCGGCCTGGACGATGCGCTTGCGCCGCTGGTGCTGGCTCCTGGTGCGGACGCCCGTGGACGCCGATTCGCTCTGCATGCCGGATGCCCCCTCGGTCGTGGCCGGATCGGCGTCGCTCGGGGCGTGCCTGCCGGCCCGGTGCGGGGTGACCGGCGTCTCGGTGGTCACACGCGGGGTGCGCATGAGAACACGTTATCTGATTTCCGGATACTCCGATGGGTTACTCGCCAGTCACAAAGATGCCCCACGCTTACATGGCATATGCGGTGCGGCGGTTATGCGATGACTTATTGCGATTGGCCGGCTCTGGACACAGAATAGAATCTGTTCTACTTTCCGGAAGGGCGACGCGGCCGACAGAAACCCTGGAGCGCCAGTGGACTTCAATCTCGACGAGACACAGACCGACCTGCGCAAACTCGCGGTCGACCTCCTCGGCAGGGAGGTGACCCCGGCCAGGCTCGAAGCCCACGAGAAGGGGGGCGCGTCCTACGACGCCGCCCTGTGGCGATCCCTGGCCCAGGCCGGGCTGCTGGGCGTCTGCCTGCCCGAGGAGGCCGGAGGCTCGGGGCTCGGACCGGTGGAGATGGCGGTCGTCCTGCGGGAGATCGGCGCCCACGTGGCCCCGGTCCCCGCCGAGCAGAGCCTGGTCGCGGCGCAGGTGATCACCAGGTACGGCTCCCGGGAGCAGCGCGAGGCACTGGCGCCGCTGGCCGACGGCGAGATCTCGCTGGCCGTCGCCCCCGCCGAGCCGGGCCGCGACTTCGGTGCCCCGCCGGTCACGACCGCCCGTGAGGACGGCGCCGGATGGGTGCTGGACGGCGCCAAGGGCACGACTCCCTACGCCGCCCAGGCCGCGAGGATCCTGGTCCCCGCCGCCACCGCCACCGGGGTCGGCCTGTTCCTGGTGAACCCCGCCGAGGCGGACCTGCGGCCGGTGCCGACCTCCACCGGCGAGCCCGCCGCCGCGTTCACCCTGGCGGGCACCCCGGGCGAGCTCGTCGGGGCCGTGGACGGTACGGTGGCCGACGGCCTGCGGAGGCTGGCGCTGGCCGGGAACATCGCCGTCGCCTCCGGCGTGCTGGCCGGGGCGCTGGCGCTCACCACCGAGTACATCAGGACGCGCAAGCAGTTCGGCCGGGCGCTGGCCGAGTTCCAGGCGGTCACCGTGCAGATCGCCGACGTCTACATCGCCGGCCGGGCCCTGGACGTGGCCGTGTGGTCCGGAGCGTGGCGGCTGGCCGAGGGAGCGGACGAGGAGGCCGAGACGGATCTGGCCGTCGGCGCCCTGACCACGACCGACCAGGCGCTGCGGGCGCTCTACACCTGCCAGCACCTGCACGGCGGGATCGGCGTGGACGTGACCTACCCGCTGCACCGCTACTTCGCCTGGGGCAAGCACCACGCCCATCTGCTGGGCGGGGTGGAAGCCCGGCTCGACACGATCGGAGCACTCGTCTGATGCTGATCGACCTGACCACCGACCAGAAGAGGCTCCGCGACGAGCTGCGCGAGTACTTCCGGTCGTGCCTCACCGCCGAGGGGCGCAAAGAGATCTCCGCCGACCCGTTCGGCAACGCCTACATGGAGCACTGCCGTACCCTCGGCCGCGACGGCAAGCTCGGGCTCGGCTGGCCCAAGGAGTACGGCGGCGGCGGGTACGGCCCGCTGGAGCAGCAGATCTTCGCCAACGAGATCGCCCGCGCCGAGGTGCCGTACCCGATCATCACCGTCCAGACCGTCGGCCCGACCCTCATGCAGTACGGGACGGCGGCGCAGAAGGAGTTCTTCCTGCCGCGCATCCTGGCCGGGGAGTGCCACTTCGCGATCGGCTACAGCGAGCCCGGGGCGGGCACCGACCTGGCGTCCCTGCGCACCACCGCGGTCCGCGACGGCGACCACTACGTCGTCAACGGGCAGAAGATCTTCACCTCGGGCGGCCACTACTCCCAGTACATCTGGCTCGCCGCCCGCACCGACCCCGACGCCAAGAAGCACCGCGGGATCACGATGATGATCGTCGACTGCTCCGACCCCGGCTACTCGTGGACCCCGATCATCACGATGGACGGGAACCACCACACCAACTCCACCTACTACTCCGACGTGCGGGTGCCGGTGGACATGGTCGTGGGGGAGGAGAACAAGGGCTGGGACCTGATCGTCAACCAGCTCAACCACGAGCGGGTCACGCTCGGCCCCGCGGGCAACATCGCCCACACCTACGACCGGTTCCTGGCCTGGGCCCGCCGCACCGGCACGATCGAGGAGCCCGCGGTGCGCAGGGCACTCGCCCAGGTCTACGCCTACTTCCGGACCAACGAGCTGCTGAACTGGCAGGTCGCGGCCAACATGGACCTCGGCTGGCTGGGCGCCCCCGACGCCTCGGCCACCAAGGTGTACGGCTCCGAGCGGCTGCAGGACGTCGGCAGGATCGTCGGCGAGGTCCTGGCCCGCTTCGGCGACCCGTCGGACCCGGACACCGCGGACCTGATGAACCGCGTGGACCGCGGAGCCAAGGGCGCGCTCGTGCTCACCTTCGGCGGCGGCGTCAACGAGGTCCAGCGCGAGCTCATCGCCATGCTCGGCCTGAGCCTGCCGAGGCCGCCCCGATGACCGCGACCCCCACGGGGCCCCCGGCGTCCGAGGCCGCCCCGGCGGCTCCTACCGCCGCGACGACTCCGTCGTCCCCGGTGGCTCCGGCGTCCGCGTCGGAGGAGTCCGCCTCCCTGCACGAACGGCTCACCGCCCTGGCCGAGCGGCAGGCCGCCGAGGGCGAGGTGCTCGGTGTCGCGGCGGCGGACTCGGTGAACGTCCCGATGATCCGGCACTGGACCGACGCCATCGGTGACACCAACCCGCTCTACACCGACCCCGAGGCGGCCGCCGCCGGGGTGCACGGGGAGATCGTGGCCCCACCGGCGATGATCCAGGTCTGGACCATGCCCGGCGTGGACGGGAGCAGAAGGAAGCAGGCGAGCACGCCGATCGACGCCGTACTCGAGATGCTGGACGGCAACGGCTACACCGGCGTGGTCGCCACCAACTGCGAGCAGACCTACCACCGCTACGTGAGGCTCGGCGAGTTCCTGGTCCCGGCCACCCGGTTCACCGGCATCACCGGCCCGAAGCGGACCGCGCTCGGCGAGGGCTACTTCGTCACCTGGAACATCACCTGGTACGCCGACGGCGAGGCCGTGGCCGACATGCTGTTCCGGGTGCTGAAGTTCCGGCCCAGGGAACGGGCGGGTGAACCGGGTGAACCGGGTGGGGGCGCCACCGCGACCGGCGCGGGTGTAGCCGCGGGGAGTGGGAACGGGCGCACGCCCGCCGAGAACGCTCCCCTTGGGAACCCGCCCGCCCAGGACACGTCCGCGAGGGACACGCCCGCGAGGGACACGCCCGCGGAGGACGCGCCCGCGGAGGACGCGCCCGCGGAGGACGCGCCCGCGGAGGACGCGCCCGCGGAGGACGCGCCCGCGACGCGGGGGGACTCGTCCCCGCGCACGCCGTACCCGCTGAGACCCGCGATCAACGCCGACACCGCCTTCTTCTGGGAGGGCGTGGCCGCGGGCGAGCTGCGGATCCAGAAGTGCGCCGACTGCGGCGAGCTCCGCCACCCGCCGGGACCGGTCTGCCCCTCGTGCCGCTCGGCCGCCCGAACGTTCGTGACGGCGAGCGGCGAGGGTGAGGTCTACAGCTACGTCGTCCATCACAATCCGCCGATTCCGGGACTTCAGACGCCTTTCGCGGTTGCCGTGGTGGAACTGCCGGAAGGTGTGCGGATCGTGGGCAACGTGGTGGACTGCGCCGCTTCGCGGGTGGGTATCGGTATGCCGGTGCGTTTGACGTACCGCCAGATGGACGACGAGCTGATCCTGCCCATGTGGGTCCCCCTGGAGGCGTGATGCGGACACTTACCGACGACGAGGTGCGGGTCGGAGCTCGGCTTCCCGAGCTCGCGGTCGGCCTGAGCCCCACCGTGGTCGTGTCGACCGCCCTCGCGACCATGGACTTCACCCCCGTCCACCACGACGTCGAGGGCGCGAGGGCTCAGGGGTCGAAGGACATCTTCCTCAACATCCTGACCACCATGGGTCTCGTCGAGCGCTACGTCACCGACTGGGCCGGGCCCGAGGCGATCATCCGTGGCATCAACGTCAAACTCGGCGTCCCCGCGTACGCGGGCGACAGGCTGGCCTTCAGCGGCACGGTGGCCGTCTGCGAGGACGGCGAGTACACCGTCGAGGTCCGCGGCAGGGTCAGCCTCGGCGACCACGTCTCGGGCACCGTCAGGTTCGCCCTTCCCGCTCGCTGACCGCGCTCCGGCGGCTGCGAAAAGGAGAAACGCGGAAACGCGGAAACGCGAAAACACAGAAAGGCCCTCACCAGCGTGGTCTCCTTCTCCGGGAGTACGGTCGTCGCCGGGATCGGCGCGACGGAGTTCTCCAAGCAGTCGGGCAGGTCCGAGCTCCAGCTCGCCGCCGAGGCGGTGTTCGCGGCGCTCGACGACGCGGGCCTCGCGCCCTCGGACGTGGACGGCCTCGTCACCTACACCCAGGACGCCAACCAGGAGATCGCCGTGGCCCGCGAGGTGGGCATCGGCGACCTGTCGTTCTTCTCCCGCGTCCACTACGGCGGCGGCGCGGCGTGCGGAACCGTGCTGCACGCGGCGATGGCCGTGGCCACCGGGGTCGCCGAGACCGTGGTCTGCTACCGGGCGTTCAACGAGCGCTCGGGGAACAGGTTCGGCCAGCCCGACGCCCGCATCGGCGGCGAGCCCTCGTCCCAGGGGCTGGAGATGAGCTGGCACGTGCCGTACGGGCTGATGACCCCCGCCGCCTGGGTCGCCATGTTCGCCCGGCGCTACATGCACACGTACGGCGCCACCTCCGAGGACTTCGGCCGGGTGGCGGTCGCCATGCGCAGGCACGCCTCCACCAACCCGGCCGCGTGGTTCCACGGGCGCCCGATCACCCTGGAGGAGCACCAGGCGTCCAAGTGGATCGCGGAGCCGCTGCACCTGCTCGACTGCTGCCAGGAGAGCGACGGCGCGGTGGCGCTGGTGGTCACCTCCGCCGAGCGGGCCAGAGACCTGCGCAGGTCACCCGCCGTGATCACCGCCGCGGCCCAGGGCTCGGGCGCCGACCAGATGATGATGACCAGCTACTACCGCGACGACATGACCGGCCTGCCGGAGATGGGGGTGGTCGGCCGCCAGCTCTGGAAGCAGTCGGGCCTCGGGCCCTCGGACGTGCAGACGGCCATCCTGTACGACCACTTCACCCCGTTCGTCCTCACCCAGCTGGAGGAGCTGGGCTTCTGCGGGCGCGGCGAGGCCCGCGACTACGTGGCAGGGGGCGGCATCGAGATCGACGGCCACCTGCCGGTCAACCCGCACGGCGGCCAGCTCGGGGAGGCGTACATCCACGGCATGAACGGCATCGCCGAGGCCGTCAGGCAGATCAGGGGCACCTCGGCCAACCAGGTCGCCGGGGTGCGGAACGTGCTGGTCACCGCCGGTACGGGCGTGCCGACCAGCGGGCTGGTCCTGTCGTCGGAGTGACCCGGAGGACGCGAGAAGGGCGCGGCCGGTGGGCCGCGCCCTTCGTGTCACGCGTGCGGATCGTACGCGCGGGGTCACCGCCTCGCGGGTTCGCGCGCTCGGCGGGACGTTTCGCGGGGACCGCGCGCCCGGCGGGGGACCGGGCGCGCGGCGGCCGTCAGGTGGGCGGCCTTCCGGTCGTTCAGCAGCTCAGGTTGCCACCGGGGGTGGTGCCGAGGATCTGCACGAAGCGCTGGTAGGCGTTGATCCGGCTCTGCACCTGCGCGGGGTTCCTGCCGTTGCACTCCAGGCTGCCGTTGATGCTGCGGATCGTCTCGCCGAAGCCGCGGCTGTTGATCATCGCGTTGTGCGGCGTCATCGTGCCGGGGCCGTTCTGGGTGTTCCAGTACCACAGGGCGGTCTTCCAGGCCACCGCCGCGTCGTTCTGCACCAGGTACGGGTTGCCGAGCAGGTTGATGCCGAGCGCGTCGCCCGCCGCCTTGTAGTTGAAGTTCCAGCTCAGCTGGATCGGGCCGCGTCCGTAGTAGGCCGCCTGGCCGGCGGGGCAGCCGTACGGCTGGCTCGCGTCGCAGTAGTGCGGGTAGTTCGCGGTGTTCTGCTCCACGACGTGAACCAGGCCGCCGGTCTCGTGGTTGACGTTGGCGAGGAAGGCGGCCGCCTCCTGCTTCCTGATGGTGTCACTGCCGGTCTTGGCGAAGCCCGGGTAGGCGCTCAGCGCCGCGGTCAGGCCGCTGTAGGTGTAGAACGAGTTCCGGTTCGGGAACATCTGGTTGAACTGGGCCTGGCTCACGACGAAGCCCGAGGTGGGCGGGGGGTCGGTGGGCGTCGTGCCACAGGTGTACGGCTCCCAGTACCAGGTGCTGATCACCGGGTCGTAGCCGGGGTTCTCGTTCTTGGCGCGGTAGTACTGGCCGTTGGTGTACTTGACGATGCTCCCGGCGGCGTACCAGGTGCCCGCCGCCCAGTTCGGGTGGTTGCAGTTGCCCGAGGGGGGAGGCGTCGTGCCGCCGCAGGCGCCCTGGTCGGCCCACACGTCGGCGGTGCCGGGGGCCTCGTTCTGGGTCCACCACTTCGCCGACCAGTTGCGGCCGTTGTGGGAGGCGGTCATGCCGTTGGTGTAGACCGCCGAGGAGTTCCAGGCGGTCACGCAGGCCGCGGCGGCGGCGGAGGACGCGGAGGCCATCGGCAGGGCGACCGCGAGCACGCCCGTGACCGCCAGGGCGGCGAGGGCGGCCATGATGCGTTGTCTCAACACTTGATCACTCCTTCGTGCGGTGGGGGCCGCAGAGGTTCGAGGTGCTGCGCGAGCGGGGTGCGGGCGCGATCGGCTCGCGAGGGGGGCTTGCAAGCCCAGTCAGGGCGAGTAAGGAAGGGGCGCGCCGCATGATCGCTTCTTTGAGGGGAAACCGGAGGGGCTGGGATGTCCGGACGGTCGGACTCCCGGGTGATGACGATTCACGTCATCGAGGTTCGCGCAGCTCTTGGTCGGATCGAAAGGTTGCCGGGGGGCCTTTGGGGCTCCCGTCTTAACTTTCTCTTAAGAAAGTTTCCTAAGAGTTGCCGTGATACTAGCCTTGACAGATCGTTGTCACAACCCCGCGGGCCCGCACTTCCCGCCACCGTGGACGGGTGCGCTCTAAGTCCGATATGTGCCATGCCTGGTTAATTCACATTGGCGTTCTAAGTCTGGTTAGGCAGTAGATGTAACTTTTGTGGACGTTTCGGATGTCATCATGTGCGTCATGTTGGAATCCCTCGGGCTCGATCCCGTGGAGGAGCGCGTTTACCGGTTCCTGGTGACCACCGCGGAGGCGGAGGTCACCGACCTCATAGGGAATCTGGGCATCGACGCCGAGACCGCCGAAACCGTGCTGATATCCATGCGGGTCAGAGGGCTGATCAGGACGGTCAGTCCCGGCAGGCGGCGGTTCACCGCCGTGGCCCCGGACATCGTGCTGGGCTCACAGCTCCTCCGCCACCAGCAGGCGCTCGACTGGGCGCGACGCGAGGTGAACCAGCTCTCGGAGGAGTACCGGGACAACAGCCGCCGCCGTGACGCCGGTCGGCTGGTCGAGGTCCTGCCGAACCGCGTCGTCCTCCGGGAGCACCTCGACCACCTGCAGGAGACCGCCCGCCACGAGGTCCTCTACCTCTGCCGGGGCCGCGCGATCGTGATGCCCGCGGAGGAGAACCACGCCGAGCTCTTCGCGCTGCGCCGCGGGGTCGAGTACCGGGTGATCTACGAGAAGGCCCTGCTGGAGGAGGAGGGAATGCAGGCCAACGTGGCGTACGGGGTCAAGCTGGGCGAGCAGGCCAGAGCCATGCCCTGGCTGCCGGTGCGGCTGACGGTCGTCGACCGGGAGGTCGCCGTGCTGCCGCTGGTCCAGGAGGCCGGGATCTCCGAGCCGACGGCGGCGCTGGTCCGCGGCGGCCAGCTGCTGGAGGCGCTCATCGCCCTTTTCGAGGGCTACTGGGAGCGGGCGACGCCGCTCCGGATCGCCGAGGACGGCGCCCTCACCGAGGGGACGACGCCCTGCCCGCTCGGTTCCGACGACCTCTATCTGGTCTCGCTGCTGGTCGCGGGTGTGCCGGACAAGTCGATCGCCACCCAGCTGGGGATCAGCCAGCGGACCGTGCAGCGGCGCGTCTCGAACATCATGGAACGCGCGGGCGCCCAGACCCGCATGCAGCTGGCCTGGCGCGCCGCCACCGAACACTGGCTCTGAGCGCCCGGTGGCTCCCGGTGCCGGGAAGGTCTAAGGGGTGGTCATCATCGGCACCGCGAAGAAGACGATCATTGCGATCGTCACCGCGATGACGAAGCCGATCACTTCCCAGGCCCAGTCGTGGTGGACCGCGTTCTTCGTCGCCTTGTGACTGCGCGGAGCCCGGACACCCTTGCGGCCCCGGGACGTGGCGGAGAGCCCCGTCCCGTCCGCGCCGGTCTCCGCGAGCGTCGGCTGCGGCGAGGACGGCGACGACGCCGGGGGGACCGCCGCGAACCCGTTCCCCGGCATGGTCGCCGCGTCGTCCTGCGGCGCGTCGTACGGCGTCAGGGTGTGGTTCGGAGGCGCGGTCCCGGCCGGGGCGTCGGCGGGCTGGTCCTCGCGCATGATCCAGCGAGGCAGGCGCAGCTGGGCGCGGCCGGCGGAGGTGCGAAGGTGGTCGGTCCGGGGGGACCAGGTGGGAAGGGTGGTCGGAGCCTCAGGGGCCTGGGCGCCGGAGGGAGCGGCATCCGCGAACCAGTCGACGGCGGAGGGCCGGACGGGATCGGCGTCCCGCGTGGCCCAGGCGGGGAGCGAGAGCCGGGCGGGGGGCGAGGGCCGGGCGGGTTCCGCGGCGGGCGCGGGGCTCTCCTCCCGCGTGTTCCAGACGGGGAGCGAGAGCCTGGGACGGTCGTCGCCGGCGGACGCGTGCCGCCCGGCCTCCCTTGCGGGGGAGGCGGGGGAGGCGGGGGAGGGCCGGTGGCGCTCGCGGTCGGCGAGGGCGTCGAGCTGGTCGGTCTGCAGGGGCCAGCCGGGCAGGGGGCGCGCGTCGTCCAGCACGTCTCCGAGACCGTCGTCCAGCACGTCACCGAGGTGCGCGAGGGGCGGGACGGCGGCGAGCGGTGCGCGGGGGGCCTCGGAGGGCTGAGCCTGAGCCTGGGCTGAGGTCTGAGGCGTCTCGGAGGGCGAAGCCTGAACCTGCGGCGTCTCGGAGGGCTGAGCCTGAGTCTGGGGTGAAATCCACGGCGTCTCGGAGGGCGAGGCCTGAGGCGTCTCGGCGGGCGGGGTCTCGGTGCGGGGGGCGGCGGCGACGAGCCTGTCGGTGTGGACGCGGGCCGCTCGCGCCTCCGGGCTGAGCGGGCGGAAGAAGTCTTCCCGCCCGGGGGCGTCGTCCAGCACGTCCCCGAAGGTCGGGGACGACAATGGCATCGCCCGGCGCGGCCGGGGGCGCTGGAGGCGGCGGCGAGGCCGCAGGGCCGCGGTGTCCAGGGCGGTGAGCACCGAATCGCCGAGCCTGAGCATCGGCTCCGTGGTGGCCTCGTGGGTGGAGACGGCGTCGGGATCCCGCGGCGCGAAGGGATCGGGGAAGCGGTCCTCCGCCATGTGGTCCGGCACGGGGAATGCCGAGGCGCCGATCGGCGGGCCGTTCGGGGGACCGGTCTCCGCGAGCGGCAGCGGCCACGCGGGCGTCGTCGGCCACAGCTGCCTGACCAGCGGGGACGTCGACCGTCTGGCGGCGGGAACGGCGGGCGGTGCCTGCGGCCCGAGCACGGCGGCGCGCAGTCTCGCCGGAGGAGTGGCCCAGGGGGCGAGGTTGAGCACGTCGCGGACCGGGGCGACGGCGAGGGCGCCGAACACCTCCGTCATGTGCTCGGGGACCTTGGCCGAGGCCAGGGCGTAGCCCAGCGACTGGGCGAAGCGGCGGCAGGCGCTCACCGTCAGCTCGTCGGCGGTGTCGACGGCCACGTCGAGCACCCAGGACAGCTCGGAGGCGTTCATCTCGCACACGCCCGACAGGTACAGCACCTCGCGCTGGTGCGTGCGCAGGTCACCCAGGACACGCTCGACGAGGGTCGCGGCCGGGTCGAGTCCGATGGATGGGGGCGAGTAGACGATGTCGCGCAGGAAGATCTCGCGGCGGGCGAGCGCGTACAGCGCGGCGCGCGGCGGCTCGGCGTCCGAGATGCCGGAGAGGACGGCCACCAGGACGTCGGAAGCCGAGTCCGCGTCGCCCAACTGGTCGTGGGAGTAGGCGAACAGCCCTGCTGCGTGGCGGTCGTAAAGCTCGGCGATCAGTTCGACGCGCGAGCGTTGACCGAGGAGCGGTTGGGTCACGGGACCGGTTCCTCTGGTGGTTCGGCGAGCGTGATGGAGAGTCGGAGTGGCTGTGAAGCCTGTGACGTACGGTGCCAGAGGGATCAACTCCAGCGATGTGGGTAATCATGTCAAGTCATGGGCACCTCTCGCACTACTCAATGCCCTTTTGTTGAGAAATACACTTGTGGATCTGCTTTGGAGCTGGTTCGGGAAAGCCTGGAAGACAGATCGGAGAAGTGGGGCATAGGCTGATCCCTGCGGGATCATGGGGACGGTTGGGGCAGGGGAGCCGTAACCCTGCGAAAACAAGAGGTTGCGCATGATCACATTCAGCGGTGTCACCAAGCGCTACGCCGACGGGACCGTCGCCGTGGACAATCTAAGCCTCGAGGTGCCGACCGGGGAGATAACCGTCTTCGTCGGCCCCTCGGGATGCGGTAAGACGACGTCCCTTCGCATGATCAACAGAATGATCGACGCCTCGGAGGGCCAGATCCTCCTGGACGGCGTCGACGTCAAGACCATCGACCCGCCGACGCTGCGCCGGGGCATCGGCTACGTCATCCAGCAGGCGGGGCTCTTCCCGCACCGCAAGATCGTCGACAACGTGGCGACGGTGCCCCTGCTGCTCGGCTGGGACAAGAAGAAGGCGCGCGACCGGGCGATGGAGTTGCTCGAACGGGTCGGGCTCGACCTCAAGATGGCCGACCGCTATCCCTTCCAGCTCTCCGGCGGGCAGCAGCAGCGCGTCGGCGTGGCCCGCGCGCTCGCCGCCGACCCGCCCGTGCTGCTGATGGACGAGCCGTTCAGCGCGGTCGACCCGATCGTCCGTACGAGCCTGCAGGAGGAGCTCCTGCGCCTCCAGGCCGAGCTGAACAAGACCATCGTGTTCGTCACCCACGACATCGACGAGGCCGTCAAGCTCGGCGACCGGGTGGCCGTGCTCCGCGTCGGGGGCCACCTGGCCCAGCTCGACGACCCCGCGACGCTGCTGGCCCGGCCCGCCGACGACTTCGTCCGCGAGTTCCTGGGCCGTGACCGGGGCATCCGGCGGCTGTCGTTCGTCTCGGACGAGGGAGTGCGGCTCCGGACCGACCTGCTCGCGCCCGTCTCCACCGACACCGCCTCGGCGCGCGCCACCGGAGAGCCGTGGCTGGCCGTGACGGACGAGGGCGGCCGGCCGCTGGGCTGGGCCGTAGTCAAGGACCTGCCCGAGTCGGGCACCCTCGCCGACGTGGAGTACGCGCCGTACGGGACCTTCGTCAGCGGACGCGACTCGCTGCGCGCCGCGCTGGACGCGACGCTGCTGTCCCCGTCGGGCAACGCCGTCGCGGTGGACGGGTCGGGCAGGGCCGTGGGTGTCGCCACCCGCGAGGCGCTGGACGAGGCGCTGACCAGGGTCGCGGGAAGCGTCGGCGGACCGGCGCGAGGCGCCGGTGGGCCGGCGGAAGGTGCCGGCGGCTCCGCCGGGGGTACCGATGATCCCGCGGGCACCCCCACCGGGGCCCCGGGAAGCGCGGACGGTTCCGCACGAGGGACCGACGGCCCCGCACGAGGCGCCAACGACCCCGTACGAGGCACCGACGGACTCGCGGGAGGTGTCGATGGATGAGGAGCCGCTGGTCCGCTGGGACTGGATCGGGCGTAACTGGCCCACGATCCAGGGCCTGCTCGAAGACCACATCGTGATGGCGCTGGTGCCGATCCTCATCGGGCTGCTCATCGCGCTCCCGCTCGGACTGGCCGGGGTCCGCTGGCGCTGGCTCTACCAGCCGACCGTCGGCGCCATGAACGTGATCTACTCGCTCCCCTCGCTGGCCGTCTTCATCGTGCTCATCCCGATCACCGGCCTCGCCACGCGGACGACCGTCATGGTCCCGCTCACCTTCTACGCCATGGCGGTGCTGATCCCTGCGGTCGTCGACGGGCTGAGCTCGGTCCCCGACCACGTGCGCCAGTCGGCGGTGGCCATGGGCTTCACCCCGCTGCGCAGGCTGCTCCAGGTCGAGCTGCCGATCGCGGTACCGGTCGTGCTGGCCGGGCTCAGGGTCGCCACGGTCGCCAGCGTGAGTCTGGTCAGCGTCGGTGCGCTGGTCGGCAGGGGCGGGCTCGGCTACCTGTTCATCGACGGCTGGCAGCGGCAGTTCTACACCCCGATCGTCGTCGGCATCGTGCTGGTCGTGGTGCTCGCGGCGGTCGCCGACCTGCTGCTGATCCTGGCGCAGCGCCTGCTCACCCCGTGGTCGCGGGCGAGGGGGTCCGCGTGAACCGGCTGATCGCGTCGCGAGTCGTTCGCACGGACCGGCTGACCGGGTCGCGGGCAAAGGAGGCCGTGTGAACTGGCTGATCGACTTCTTCGGCGACCCGGCCAACTGGTCGGGGCCCGACGGGATTCCCAACCGGCTGCTCGAACACCTGGAGTTCGCCGGGCTCTCGCTGCTGCTCGCCATGCTGATCGCGCTCCCGCTGGGGCTGCTGATCGGCCACACCGGCAAGGGCGCCCTGCTCGTCATCCTCACCGCCAACGCGGCCCGCGCCCTGCCGACGCTCGGCCTGCTGGTCCTCATCGTCCTGTTCATGGGCGTCGGCACCATCCTGCCGGTGCTCATCCCGCTGGTGGCGCTGGCCGTGCCGCCCATCCTGGTCAACACCTACGAGGGCATCCGCGGGGTCGACCCCGACCTGCGCGACGCCGCGTACGGCATGGGACTGAAGGGCGGTCAGGTCCTCGGGCGGGTGCTGGTGCCGGTCGCGCTGCCGCTGATCCTGCTGGGCCTGCGCCTGGCCGCGATCCAGGTGGTGGCGACCGCGACCGTGGCCGCCTACGTGGGCCTGGGCGGTCTCGGCCGCTTCATCATCGACGGTCTCGCGACCAAGAACTTCCCGAGCACGATCGGCGGGGCGGTCCTCGTAGCACTGCTGGCGCTTCTCGTCCAGCTCGGGTTCACTCTGGTGCAGCGCGTAACGGTCTCCCCGGGGGTGAGCGAGCGCCAGACCATCAGATAGTCTTCTTTACCCCCCGCTTTGGAAGGGAATAGCACCATGAAGCGCCTGATCAGCACCGCGGCGGTCCTCCTGTCCGCGGCGCTCACACTTACCGCGTGCGGCGGCGGAGATCCGCTCACCAGCGCCTCCCCGGCCCCCGCCGGGTCCGGGTCCGCCTCCGCGCCGGCGGCCGGGGGGAAGGTCATCATCGGGTCGGCCAACTTCCCGGAGAACGTCCTGCTCGGCGAGATCTACTCCCAGGCCCTGGCGGCCAAGGGCGTCCAGGTCGAGGAGAAGTTCAACATCGGCAGCCGCGAGGTCCTGTACGACCAGGTCAAGAGCGGCGGCCTGACCATCCTGCCGGAGTACATCGGCTCCCTCCTCGCCTTCGTCGACAACACGACCACGGCGAAGTCGAAGGACGACGTCGTCGCCGGTCTCAAGGAGAAGCTCCCCGCCGAGCTGGAGGTCCTGACCCCCGCCCCCGCCGAGGACAACAACTCCCTGACCGTCACCAAGGAGACCGCCACCAAGGACGGCCTCACCACGATCGAGGACCTGGTCAAGGTCGCCAAGAACTACTCGGTGGGCGGCCCGCCGGAGTTCCAGACCCGCCAGGAGAAGAACTTCAAGGACACCTACGGTCTGGAGTTCAAGGAGTGGAAGAAGACCGGCGACGCCACCGCCGACGCCATCAAGGACGGCACCGTCCAGGTCGGCAACGTCTTCACCACCGACCCGAAGATCATCGTCAATGACCTGGTCTCCCTCCAGGACAACAAGAGCGCCTTCGCGGCCGAGAACATCGCCCCCCTGGTCAACAAGGCCGGCGTGAACGACACCGTGAAGACGACCCTCGACGCGGTCTCCGCCAAGCTCGACACCGCCGGCCTGGTCGCGCTGATGAAGCGCGTCGCGGTCGACAAGGACGACGCCGAGGCGGTCGCCAAGGACTGGCTGACCCAGAACGCCCTGCTCTAGGTTTTCATCGGCGGTCCCAACGGAAGGCGGGTGGACGTCCACCCGCCTTCCGGCGTTCTCACAGGTCGTCGTCTCGTCGTCGGGCCCAGGTCACACGGCGCCGGCAACCGTGACCTGTGCCGGGGGCGATCCCGCCCGGCGGCGGATTCGAACTCGCGGGCGGCTGGGCCGCCGCTCGGTCGGGGCCCCGCACCGCGCCGGGCCGAACGCCTGCCCAGGTCCGGGATGATGGCCGCATGAACGAGTTCGTCGAGTCCATGGCCCAGGTGGTAACCGCTGTGACGGTCCTCACGGTGAAGGACGAGCGCGACGACGTGGGGGTGACGATCGACACCTTCACCTCGCTGTCGCTGGACCCGCCGCTGGTGATGGTGAGCCTGGACAACGCCGGATATCCCAACGAGTTGCTGCTCCGGTACGACCGATGGGCCGTCAGCGTGCTGTCGGCCGGGCAGAAGGCGATCGCCAGCCGCTTCGCCACGGCGGGCCGTCCGGGGGCCAGGTTGCTGCTCGCGGGCACACCGCACCACCGGGGTGCGCTGAGTGAGGCTCTCGTCGTGGACGGCGGTGTCACCGCCCTGGAGGCCGAGACGGTCAAGGTCGTCCCGGCCGGGGACCACACGCTGTTCATCGCCAAGGTCCTGGGGGTCGACTACGTCGACGCGTCGGTCCTGCCGCTCACGCGGTACCGGAGCCGCTACCGCTGATCGTCCGGGGGGTGCCGCTCGCCCTTCCGTCCGACGCTCCGCGCGAGGCCGCCGCGCCGGACGTGCTGTCCGGACGCGATGGCCTCACCGAGGAACGGTGGAAAACGGGGTCAGCGGATCGTCCACGAGCCCGGGAGCATCAGCGGCCCGTACGACGGCAGGCCCAGCTCGCCCGCCAGGTGGGCGATCGGGCCCCACGCCTCCAGACGGACCTGGGCCAGGGCGGCGGTCTTGTCCTCGCTGGACTCCGCGGGCCGCAGCCGCTCCAGGGGGTTGAGCTTGGGGTAGGCGCGCACGGGGGCGTCGACGGGCAGCCCGGCCTTCTTGCGGGCCAGGGCCAGGGCGTCCTCCAGGCCGCCGAGCTCGTCGACGAGACCGCCCTCCAGGGCGTCCGCTCCGGTCCAGACCCGGCCCTTGGCCAGCTCGTGCGCGCGCTCGCGGGACAGGCCGCGGCCCTCGGCGACCTTGTTCACGAAGTCGTCGTAGACCCGGTCGAGCCAGGCGTTGACCCGCGCCCACTGCGCCTCGGAGAAGGCGTTGGTGGGGGAGAACATTCCGGCGTTGGCGCCCTCGCCGACGGTCTCGGAGGACACGCCGATCTTCTCCAGCAGCCCGCCGATGACCGCCTTGCCGCCGAACACGCCGATGGAACCGGTGAGCGTGCCCGGCTGGGCCACGATCGCGTCGGCTGCCATCGAGACCATGTAGCCACCGGAGGCGGCCAGGTCGCCCATCGAGATCACGATGGGCTTGCCCGCCCTGCGGGTGAGCACGACCTCGCGCCAGATGGCGTCGGAGGCCACGTACGAGCCGCCGGGGCTGTCGACCCTGAAGACGACGGCCTTGACGTTGTCGTCGCGGCGGGCCGCGCGCAGGGCGGCGCAGATGGTGTCGGAACCCATGGCGCCACCGCCGCCCATCGGGCTGCGGCCGCTGCGGCCGAGCCGGATCGCGCCGTTGCCGCGGACCAGCGCGACGGTCTGCTCGCCGGGGTGCGGAAGCTTCTTCGCGGACAGCGCCTTGGCGTAGCGGCCGACGTACAGCAGCAGCGCGTTGTCGCCGACGGCTCCCTTGACCTCGTCGTACACCTCGTCGCGGTAGGCCAGCCGGTCGACGAGCCCGGCCTCGACGGCCTCGGCGCCGATGAACGGGCCCTGGTCGATGAGCTCGCGCACCCTGGCCGGTTCGAGCCCGCGCCCCTCGGCGATGCCGGCCACGACCTGTTCGGTGACCGACTCGGTGATGCGGCCCATCGACTCGCGGTGGGCCTCGGTCATGTGGTCCTTGGTGAAGGTGTTGGCGGCGGTCTTGTACTCGTGCCGCTGGCCGATCTGGTATTCGACACCGAGCTTGCCCAGCGCGCCCCGCAGGAAGCGCTGCTCCATCGCGACGCCGGTCAGCCCGACGTCGCCGGACGGCTGGAGGTAGACCCGCTCGAAGGCGCTGCCCAGGTAGTAGGGGACGGTGCCCGCGCCGAACTCGCCGAAGGTCTCGGCGAACGCGACGGTCAGCTTGCCCGAGGCCCGGAAGTGGATCACAGCGTGGCGGAGCTCCTGGACGATCGCCAGGCCCAGCGGCTGAGTGCCGATCTTGACGATCAGCGCCTTGACCCGGTCGTCCTTCCTGGCGCGCTTGAGCCCGGCCAGCACGTCGGTCAGGCTCGTCTTGCGCATCGCCAGGACGGCGCTCAGCGGATCCGCCGGAGGACTGCCGTCGGTCAGGCCCTCGGTGAGGTCGAGCTCAAGAACCAGTGGAGCGGTACGCCGCTGCTTGAACCGGTCGACAGTGTCGATGATCACCTTGGTCGCGTCCATGCCCCTCACCCTAAGCGACGCATACCGGGCTTATGCGGTTCGGTAGATGTTCGCCTGCTTTCCGGGCTTCCGGTCCTCAGGCCCCCGGGCTTACCCGGCCCGGGGGCCACACGACGGCCTAGGCGGTCCGGCGGGCGTTCACCTGCTTCTTGAGCATCGAGGTCGACGCGGCGGGGGAGGAGCCCTTCAGGCGTGCCTTCTCCACCGAGGTGAGGACCGTCTTCAGCGTGGCCTTCTCCTTGATCTTCGCGGTGAAGTTCACGCCGCCGTTCGCCCAGTTGAGCCAGGCGGCCAGCAGCTCGCTCTCCAGCTTGGCCTTCGACGTCTTCTTGGCGGGCTTGAGCACCCGGTACGCGCCGCTCAGCGTGGAGGCGGGCGTGACCTCGGCGAAGACCTTGCTGGCCTTGGTCACCAGGCCGAGATAGCAGCCGAGTGTCGCGTCCTTGATCTGTCCCTTGCCCCGGGTGACCTCCACCGCCCACTGCGCGGCGCTCAGCGTCTTGGTGGACTTGCCGCGCGTGCACACCGCGGGCGCCGCCGCCGTCGGGGGGACGGTCACGGTCACGGTGATCGTCACCGTCGGCAGCGGGATCGGCGTCGGCACCGGGTCGCTGGGCGTGGCCGACGGGGAGGGGCCGGAGCTGGGCTCGGGGCTGGGCTCCTCCGAGGGCTCCTCGGACGGCTCCTCCGAGGGCTCCTCGGACGGGTCGTCGGGGTTGGCGGGAGGATCGCCGGGCTCCTCGGGGAGGGGCGTCTGGGTGACGGGAGGGCTGGGGGTGCCCCCGGCGATCGCGGCGTTCAGGTCGAGGCGCGGGGTGGTCACCTCGCCGTAGACGATCGGGCGGCCCGCCTTCTTGAGCTGATCGGCCATCGCGTCCGGGGTGCCCGGGGCCTTCTGGGCCACCAGCGCCAGGGCGCCGGTGACGAACGGGGTGGACATCGAGGTCCCGCTGTAGACCTGGTGGCCGCCGCCGGGCACCGCGGAGTCGATCTCAAGGCCGGGGGCGAAGAGGTCGAGCACGGAGCCGTGGTTGGACCAGTAGGGGACGCTGTCGTCGTCGCCGGTCGCGCCGACCGTCACCGGGCCGGAGAAGCAGCCGGGGGCCCCGGCGCCGGACACGCCCTCGTTGCCCGCGGCGGCCACGACGGCCACGCCCTTGGCGCGCAGGTCGTCGATCCGGTTCTTCATCGCCGCCAGTTCGGGTTCGGCGTCACACGTTCCCTCGTAGAGGCCGCCACCGAGGCTGAGGTTCACCGCGGCGACGTTCCTGCCGCCCTCCTTGAGCTTCGCGACGTGCTCCAGGGCGAGCAGGATCGTGGACTCGAACGCGGTCAGGCAGACCCCGCCCTCGTCGGCGCAGTCGTTGATCCTGCTGAAGACCTGGATCGCCACGATGTCCGCGTCGGGTGCGACGGCGTGGGCGATCCCCGCCACGTGGGTGCCGTGGTCGCACAGGTTGACCTGCCCGTTGAGGCAGGCGGCGGTGTTGGCGTCGGCGGACCCGGGGTCGCTCGTCTGCCCGTTGGGGCACAGGGACTGCGCGCCCTCGTCCGTCGCGGAGAAGCAGGCCTGCTCCACGACCTTGCCCCCGAAGTCGGGATGGGAGGCGTCGATCCCGGTGTCGATGATCGCGACCGTCTGGCCCTGGCCCTTGGTTCCCGCGGCGTGCGCCTTGTCCGCGCCGATCACCTGCAGGCTCGTGGCCAGCGAGCCCAGCGAGCCCGTCGAGTCCAGCGCGGTGGGGGAGTACATGCGGTCGCGGCGGATGGAGAGGACGCGCGGGTCCTCGGCCAGCTTGGCGAGCGATTCACCGCTCCCGTCGACCACGATGAACGAGGTGTCCGCGGGTTCGAGGACGACCTGGGCGTCGGGCAGCTGCCGTGCCTCACCGGCCACCGGCGCCGCCTCCGCGGGGGCGGCCAGCTCGACGATGACCCGGGCGCCGTCGGAGTCGTCGGCGAGCCCCGCCTCCAGCTTCGGCAGCGGGGGAGGGGGCGTCGCGTCGGCGGGGGGCGGAGCCGGCGTGGCGGGTGGCGTCTCCTGACCGCCCGTCCCCCCGGTTCCGTCGTCCGGGGACACGGGTGGGGTCGCGCTCGCGGAGAGCGCTGGAGGCGCCGGTGGATCCTCGGCGAGGGCGGGTACCGCGGGCGCGATGGTGAGAACCAACGCCATGGCCACGAGAGCTCGAAGTCGCACACGTCCTCCGGGGGGATCAAACGGGCGTTTCGGAGTCTAAGCAGCTATATGCGTCGCGTGAATACTTTGCCCCAGATTTGGAGGATCTTCGGAGAAATGCTCGACCCCCCGCGGCGTAGCGCACACGGAGGGTCGAGTGGTCGAAATATTACTTGAGGCCGTTGGAGATCGCGGTGATCAGCTCACCGTTGGTGGTGTCGCCGCTGGTCTCCCAGAAGAACGCCCCGCCCAGACCCTGGTTCTTGGCGTAGGTCATCTTCCCGGCGATGGTGGCGGGGGTGTCGTAGCTCCACCAGTTGCCGTTGCAGAAGGCGTAGGCGGTGCCGCCGACGGTGCCGGTGGGCGGGCACTTGGTCTTGAGGACCTTGTAGTCCTCGATCCCGGCCTCGTAGGTGCCCTGGGCCGCGCCGGTGGCGGAGCCGCCCGGAGCCGCCTGGGTCACGCCGGTCCAGCCGCGGCCGTAGAAGCCGATGCCCAGCAGCAGCTTGTTGGCCGGGATGCCCTTGGACTTGAACTTCTGGATCGCCGCGTCGGAGTTGAACCCGGCCTGCGGGATGCCGGGGTAGGAGGTCAGGGGCGAGTGCGGAGCCGTCGGGCCCTGAGCGTTGAACGCGCCGAAGTAGTCGTACGTCATCGGCATGAGCCAGTTCAGGTTGTTGATGGCCCCCGCGTAGTCGGCGACGTCGATCTTGCCGCCGTTGGAGCCGTCGGCCGTGGTCGCCGCGGTGACGAGGGCGTTGGGGCCGAACTTGGTGCGCAGCGCGGAGATGATGTTCTTGAAGGCGTTCGGGCCGCTGCTGTCACAGGTCAGGCCACAGGCGTTGGGGTACTCCCAGTCGACGTCGATGCCGTCGAACACGTCGGCCCAGCGAGGGTCCTCGACCAGGTTGTAGCAGGAGTCGGCGAACGCGGCCGGGTTCTGCGCGGCCTGGGTGAAGCCGCCGGACCAGGTCCAGCCGCCGAAGGACCAGATGACCTTGATGTTCGGGTAGGCCTTCTTCAGCTCGCGGAGCTGGTTGAAGTTGCCGCGCAGCGGCTGGTCCCAGGTGTCGGCGACGCCGTCGACGCTCTGGTCGGCGGTGTAGGCCTTCTCGTAGTCGGCGTAGGAGTCACCGATGGTGCACCGGCCGCCGGTGGTGTTGCCGAAGGCGTACAGGATGTGCGTCAGCTTCGACGCGGAGCCGTTCGTGACCAGGTTCTTCACGTGGAAGTTGCGGGCGTAGACGCCCCACTGGGTGAAGTATCCGACGATCTTCTTGCCGCCGGGGGGCTGGACCGTGGGGGTGACCGTCGGGGTGGGGGTGGGGGTCGGCGTGGGGGTGACCGTGGGCGTCGGGGTGGGGGTCGGGGTCGGGGTGCCGGTGCCGTTGCAGGCGGCGCCGTTGAGCTTGCAGTTCAGCACGTCGGTAATGCCACCGGGCGCGCCGTTGAAACCGAAGCTCGTGGAGGCGCCCGCCGCGAGCGCGCCGTTCCATGCCTTGTTGACGAAGGTGTAGTGGTTGCCGCTCTTCGTCAGGTCGGCGTCCCAGGACGAGCTGATCGAGGTGCCGGAGGGAAGGTCGAACTCGACCTTCCAGCTGGTCAGCGCGCTCGTTCCGGCTTTCACGACGACCTTGCCCTCGAAACCGGAGCCCCAGTTGGAGGTGGTCGAGTAGGTCGCGGTGGCGGGTGTGGCGGCCGTCGCCGTGCCGATCCCCAGGGGGACCAGCAGCGCCGCCGCCGCGATGAAGGAGCCGATGGTAATTCGTCGCAAGGGTCGCTCCAGGTCAGAGAGTGCCAAGTCCCCGTATTCATAGGAAAGTTTCCTATTAGTTTCCAGAGCGTAGGTTCTCGTACGCCGACGGTCAATGCCTTGTTCGTGGATATAAGGCCGATTTAAGGTTTTCGGCTGGGCAGGCGGCGGCGCGGGTGCGGGAAGGGTGAGGCGTGAGGCGGGCGTCCGGGGCGGGATGCCGACGTGACCGTGCGAGCCGCAAAAAGCGACATTAAAAGCGATATAACACACAAAAAGCGCACAAAACGGATATGCCTATTGAAGGCAGTGGAACGCGGAAGGGCCGGTCGCACGACGGTGCGACCGGCCCCGGGCGAGTCGGATTCCGATGTCGTCGAGCCGTGATCAGGCCGGTTCGGCCTCCCTGCGCTCCTTCGGCTCCTCCGGTCCCCCCGGCTCGTCTCCGGCGGGCAGCTCGGTCACGTTCTCCCCCGGCCGATCCCGTACGATCTCCTCCTCCGCGGCCTGGATGATCTCCAGTGCGCGCTCGTCCGCGGCCGGTGCGAGCTCGCCCGGGTGGCGCAGCCAGAGGGTGCCCAGGGGCGGGACGCGCAGGGAGGCCGAGTACGGGAGACCGTGGCGCGGCTCCTCGACGGCCTCGACGGTGCCGAGGTTGCCCACGCCGCTGCCCGCGTAGTCGTAGGCGTCGGTGTTGAGCACCTCCTCCCACGAGCCGGCGAAGGGCAGGCCGAGACGGTAGTTCTCGTGCGGCGCGCCGGAGAAGTTGGCCACGCACGCCACCACCGAGCCGTCCTCGGCGTAGCGAAGGAAGGAGAACACGTTGCCCAGCGCGTCGTCGGCGTCGATCCAGCGGAAGCCGTCGGGGGAGGCGTCCACGCTCCACAGGGCCGGAGACTCCTTGTAGACCCGGTTGAGGTCGCGGACCAGCCGCTGCACTCCCCGGTGCCCGTCGAAGTCGAGCACCCACCAGTCGAGCCCGCGCTCCTCCGACCACTCCGAGCCCTGACCGAACTCGCCGCCCATGAACAGCAGCTGCTTGCCGGGGTGGGCCCACATGAAGGCGAACAGCGCCCGCAGGTTCGCGAACCGCTGCCACTCGTCGCCGGGCATCTTGCCGAGCAGCGACCCCTTGCCGTGCACCACCTCGTCGTGCGAGAGCGGCAGCGTGAAGTTCTCCGAGTAGGCGTACATCAGCGAGAACGTCATCTGGTGGTGGTGGTACTGGCGGAAGACCGGCTCGTGCTTGAGGTACGCGAGCGTGTCGTGCATCCAGCCCATGTTCCACTTGAACCCGAAACCGAGCCCGCCCAGATGCACCGGACGGGAGACGCCCGGCCACGCGGTCGACTCCTCGGCGACGGTGATGATGCCCGGCGCCTCGCGGTAGGCGACCGCGTTCATCTCCTTGAGGAAGGCGACCGCGTCGAGGTTCTCCCTGCCGCCGTACTCGTTGGGCGTCCACTCGCCCTCGCGCCGCGAGTAGTCGAGGTAGAGCATCGAGGCGACCGCGTCGACGCGCAGCCCGTCGACGTGGAACTCGCGCAGCCAGTACACCGCGTTGGCGACCAGGAAGTTGCGCACCTCCCTGCGACCGAAGTCGAAGATGTAGGTGCCCCACTCGGGGTGCTCGCCCCGCGCCGGGTCGGCGTGCTCGTACAGCGGGGTGCCGTCGAACCTGGCCAGCGCCCACTCGTCCATCGGGAAGTGCGCGGGCACCCAGTCGACCAGCACCCCGATGCCCGCCTCGTGCAGGCTGTCGACCAGGTGGCGGAAGTCGTCGGGGGAGCCGAAGCGGGACGTCGGGGCGTAGTAGGACGTCACCTGGTAACCCCAAGAGCCGCCGAACGGGTGCTCGGCCACCGGCATCAGCTCCACGTGCGTGAACCCCATGTCCACCACGTAGTCGACCAGCTCGACGGCCAGTTCCCGGTACGACAGGCCGGGCCGCCACGAGCCGAGGTGCACCTCGTAGACGCTCATCGCCTCCCGCAGGGCGTCACCCTCCGCGCGGCGGCGCATCCACTCGTCGTCCCGCCAGGTGTACTCCGACTTCTCGATCACCGACGCGGTCGCGGGCGGCAGCTCGGTGCGCCGGGCCATCGGGTCGGCCTTGGCCCGCCAGACCCCGTCCGCGCCGAGGATGCTGAACTTGTAGCGGTCGCCGGGGCCGAGATCGGGGATGAAGAGCTCCCACACGCCCGACCTGCCGAGCGAGCGCATGGGGTACGCGCCGCCGTCCCAGTGGTTGAAGTCGCCGATGACCCGGACGCCCCGGGCGTTGGGCGCCCACACGGCGAAGGCCGTGCCGTCCACGTCCTCGTGCCGTATGACCCGCGCGCCGAGGATCTCCCAGAGCCGCTCGTGACGCCCCTCGCCGATGAGGTGCAGGTCCACCTCGCCCAGCGTGGGCCAGTGCCGGTAGGGGTCGGTGGTCTCGTACGGCGCGGCCCCGGCGTAGGTGATCCGCAGCCGGTAGTCGGGGATCTTGTCGACTCCGGGCAGGGTCACCGCGAACACACCGTGGGCCACGTGTCTCATGTCGTGGGTTCTGTCGTCCACGAGCACCTGGACCTTCTGGGCCAAGGGCCGCAGTGTCCGGATCGTCACGCCCTCGGGACCCAGGTGCGACCCGAGGATCGAGTGCGGATCGTGGTGCGCTCCGCCCGCGAGCCGGTCCAGGTCCAAGTGCGCGTTCATGGCTTACTCCCGTAGATCGATAGCCCCTACCTTGCCCTACTCGGGTGACCCAACCCATGCCCCTGTCCGCTATCACCATGCGTGTTGGGAAAACGTGCGGATCCGATGGAGAGAAAAGTCACGATTGTCGGTTATGTAGAGGCCGGTCACAACGCCGTTCGCCGAACGTATCCGATCACCGGCGGCGTCGTGCCCGCGTTCGGGCCGCCGCCGGTGATCGCGCCGCCCGATGTCGCCCGGCGCGGCCGGCATCGGGAACGGCCGGTCAGTACGGGTTTCTGGCGGTGACGTCACGGGGGGTGATGCGGAACCCCTGCCAGTGGCTCGGCATGGGGTCGGCGTCCTCGTCGCGGGGGACGTGGTGGTAGCCGACGTTGACCCACAGGACCGGGTCGGCGAGCCGCTCCCCGTTGGTGTAGCGGTCGACGGACCGGGCGCACCGGGGAGACGGGTTGACCGTCGCCAGGCGCTCGCAGGAGCGGTAGTCGGTGACGTAGAGATCGGCCCGGGTGAAGGCCTCGTCGGCGGGGCCCCGGTACTGGGCGCTGTCGGAGTTGTTGATCTCCCAGGAGACACGGTGCCCGTCGGTGTTGCGCACCTTCCCGTCGACCACCCGCCACCAGCGCATCGGCCTGCTGACGGACCTGGCCTCCGTCGCGAACGCCGTCCGCAGGATCTTCCGGCTCGCGGTCCCGGAGCCGCTGAAGTCGTACTGCTCCACGACGTCGTCCGCCCGGCCCGCCACGTCGAAGTCCAGGCGCCAGAAGATGTTGTGGGTGTGGCTCGCCTCGAACCCGCTGTCGCCCACCCCGATGGGCCAGCCGTGCTCGGGCGTGGTGGTGAACCCGGCCAGCGACCCGGTGGCCCCCACACGCGGGGTGATCGCGCCGTCGTCGGAGAAGGCCCATTCGGCCAGGTAGGTGTACCAGCCGACCTGGAAGGCGGCGAACACCACCAGGTCACGCCCCTGGGCCGTCATGTTCAGCCGCTCGGGGACCGCCTTCAGGTGCGCGTGGCCGCGAGCCCTGGTCGTCACGCAGACGAACTGCTCGCGGCGCTCGCCGAGCGGGCAGTCCGCGGCCCGCAGCGGGATGGCGGTGTAGCCCAGCGACCCGATGTCGTGGTAGCGGGGCCGGCCCCTGTCGTACGGCACGTGGATCTGGGCCAGCGAGGTGCTGCGCAGCACGGTGATCGGCCGCTGGTTCCTCGGCGTGTAGACGATCCTGGTCAGGGTCAGGCCCTCGACGTTGCGCATCTCCCAGCAGAGCTGCCAGCGCGCCCCGTTGGGCAGGGTCTTGTCGACGCGGTACGGCGCGTTGCAGGGAGCCGCCGGAGGCCGCGCGGCCGTCGTCCCGCCCGTTCCCGCCGGGGCGCCGGACGGTGGCGGCGCGCTGGACGACGTGCGCGGTGGCGGTAGCGGCGGTATGGGAGCACCGGGTGCGGCGAGCCCTCCGGCGAGCAGGGCGCAGGAGAGGGTGAGGCGGAGGAACACGGATTACCACTCCAGAGTGTGGATCTTCTTGGCGGACAGGTCGACGACCATCCGGCTGGTGTCCAGCCAGGTGCCGTCGGGCAGCCGGACGAACAGCCGCAGGCACCGGTGGACCTCGCACTCCCCGGCGGGCCCGCTCTCGCCGGACGGGATGAAGATCAGCCCGCGCAGCCCCAGGTCCACCGCCGACCTCAGTCGCCCGCCCCCGGCCTTGGCGTACGCGTCGCGCACGGTCTTGCCGTATCCCGGGTGGGACAGCAGGAGCCCCGCGGCCGTCGTCTCCTCCTCCTTCGACGGCGGCGGTTGCACGCCCCGCGCCACGGTCTCCCGCACGACCTCGCCCCGGCCGAGGTCGACGGTCCGCACGATGAGCCTGTCGCCGCCGTAGTCGTAGAGGTACGCGTCGGCGCGGCGGCGGTCGGGGGAGGAGTCCTTGTCGTCGTCGCGCTCCACGTAGAGCAGCTTGATCCGCCCGGCGGCCATGTGAGATCTGGACCCCGCCGACGCGATCACGGTGGCCTGGGCGACCTCCTGGCCGGTCAGCGGATCTTCTCGCGCGGGCACCCCCGGGGCGGACCTCGCTGCCTGCGACCCCTGCTCTCCGGAGACGAACAACGCCGCCCCGGCGACGAGGGCCACCCCCGCCCCCGCGACCGCCATCACCATCAGTCTTCGCCCCATGAACGCCCTCTTTACTCACCGTTGACTTTTCATTGCGAAGAGTAGCGATCGGGGAGTGTCCAGACGGGTCCAAAGGCGTATTGCACTTTTGGTTTATGTTGTGGGTATTTGGGGTCTTCCGTCCGCATTTTGGACCGTGACACTCGGAGCGGGACGGGGCTCTCTCCGGTCTTCCCGTCTCCTCGGCGTGGTCCGGGGACACCGCTCCGTGGGCCCGGATAAATATCCGCCTGGGTAATTGGGGTGGGTTACGCCGGTATTTTGCTCCTTGACGGATATTTGCCCTCTGGTGAAGATTCTTGCCGATAGCGCACTTATTTCCAGGTGACCAACGACCTGGGACGTGCGCCAACTGGAGGAATCTTTCATGAGGAGCTCCCTCACCGGCAGGAGGGTGGGCCGCGCCGCGGTCCTGCTCGCCCTGCCTCTCGCCCTCAGCCTCGGCTCGCTGCCCGTTCTCGCCGTCCCCGCTCCGCCGGTCGGCGAGGTCGCCCCCGACCGGCGGTCCAGCACCGAACAGGACGGCGTGGCGCTGCTGCGCGTCATCGTTCCCGACCAGGCGGCCGTGGACCGGCTCAACGCCCTGGACGTCGACCTCGCGGAATACAAGAAGTCCGTCGAGGGCGGCCTGGAGGTCCACGCCGTACTGAGCCCCCCGGAGGCCCAGAAACTGCGTGACCTCGGCTTCGACGTACGCGGTCCCATCTCCGACCAGAGCGACGTCGCCGAGAACAAGGCGGAACGGCGGGAGGCGCTCAAGGAGGCCGCGGAGGCGGCGGCGGAGGTCGACACGCTGACCCCGCTCCGCGCCGAGTGGTTCACCAGCCTCGACGACCGGCGCTTCCTGTCGGTGGAGGTGAAGTCGAGCGCCGTCGACGCGGAGACCGTGCTCACCGCCACCTGGGACAGCGGCAGGAATACGCCCCCCGACTCGGGCGGCACCACGACGATGTCGCGCTTCACCGATGCCGGACAGTACATGTACCACCGGTTCAGCTCGCCGCTCTCCCTCACCGCGGTCCCCACCAAGGTCACGATCACGAGCAACCGCGGCGGCTCGGTCACGGTTCCGGTGACCAAGTGGCTGGGATCCCCGCGCAAGGCGCCGAACCCCCACTACGTCGCGGACTTCGTCGACCGCTACATGGACCCCACCGAGCTCACCGGCAGGATCACCGCCCTGGCCGCGGAGTTCCCGAAGATCAGCCAGATCGTCGACCTGCCCCACAAGACGAACGGCTACCGCCGGGCGGCGCAGGCACAGTTCGGCACGGTCGCGGCGAGCACGTTCTACGTGAGCTCGAAGGCGTACGGGCACGAGGGCGGCAACGACGTCAGCGTCGCCCTGGTGAAGCCCGACACCGCCTCCAGCCCGCTGGGCGTCTCCGTGAGCGGCAAGGACGTCGTGGTCAACCTCGGCACGGACGCGTCCTCCGCGATCAGCAGCACCGCCGTCCAGGTGGTGGAGGCGCTCAACGGCAACAGTGCGGCGTCGGCACTCCTGAGCGCGGCCACGTACCGGGGCAACGCCGGTACCGGCCTCGTCGACGCGGCGGCGGCGACGAGACTGACCGACAACCTGAAGGCGCCGGCGACCATCTCACGCGAGCCGTTCCAGACGAAGGCGCTGCGCATCGGCAAGAAGCGTGACGGGTCGAAGACCGGCGTGTTCCTCTACTGCCAGGAGCACGCCCGCGAGTGGGTGACCCCGCTGGTCTGCCTGGAGACCGCCGAGCGGCTCCTGCGCAACTACGCCCGCGACGGGCGGACCAAGAAGCTGGTCGACGACCTCGACATCTTCATCCTGCCCACGTCCAACCCCGACGGCGGGCATTACAGCATGTACGACTACAACATGCAGCGCCGCAACCTGACCAACCACTGCCCGGCCAACGCGGCCGACCCGGCGCGGCGCAACTCCTGGGGCGTGGACCTGAACCGCAACTTCTCGGTCGGTTCCGTCTTCGACGGCTACAGCGGCGCCTCGACCACCTGCACCAGCGACACCTTCGCGGGCCCGGCCGAGCTGTCGGAGCCGGAAGCGCGCAACGAGGTCTGGCTCACCACCCAGTACCCGAACATCAAGTTCGCGATGAACACGCACTCCTACGGCGGCTATTTCATGTGGCCTCCGGGCGCGTACAAGGCCGCCGGGCGCGAGCTGCTGCCGCGCGTCGACTACGGCACGGAGAACTTCTTCTGGGACGCCTCCGACCACATCCTCTCCGCGGTCCAGTCGTGGCGCGGCACGGGGATCTGGCCGGGCCGCACCGGTCCGGTGCCGGACGTGCTGTACTCCGCGGCCGGCAACAGCGCCGACGAGCACTGGTACAGCCGGGGCATCATCGGCTGGGACTTCGAGGTCGGCGCGGACGTCTACGACCCGGCGACCAAGCAGTTCCGGGCGGTCGGCTTCCAGCCGGACTTCGCGGAGGGGCACGAGGAGGCCATGGAGTTCGCCAGCGGCCAGATCGGCATCCTGGAGATCGCCCGGTCCTTCGCCGACGACAGGAAGCGTCCTCGGTCGGAGCTGAAGAGGACCGGCTGGACCACCACCTCGTCCACGTTCACCTTCGCGACCGACGAGCCCGCCAACGTGTACTACACGCTGGACGGCAGCCGCCCGACGCTGAGTTCCACCAAGCTCGCCGCCGCGGGGACGCGCGAGGGCGCGCAGCAGATCACGGTCACCAAGACCACCGATGTGCGCTGGTTCGCCGTTGACATCACCGGGAACGTCGAGAACGGCTACCGGCCGGACGGCCACGGCGACAACTACCGCAAGGAGAAGGTGAGGATCACCCGGGTTCCCTGACCCTCGTTCGCACGATCGCACGTTCGCGCGGCCACCGGTCCCCCCGGCCGGTGGCCGCCGCCTGTGGCGGGGGACCGGCCTCTACGGCGGGACCAGGCTCCCGGACCCGGCCCCCGGGCCCGTCGACGACGGGCCCGGGTCGCGTCCCCCGTCCGTCCGGATCGCGTCACCCGCCCGAAGCGGGTCACCCGCTCACCCGCTCACCCGGAGCGTGTCACCCGTCCGCACGGGGCACGTCCGGCAGGAGATCCCACTCCTCCCAGGAGATCTCCCTGCCCGGCCAGCGCACCGTGGCGTACGGCCACGCCTCGTCCAGCCAGGCGCGGACCACCGGCTCCAGCTCCTCCTCCAGGCCCGTGCCCTCCTCGTCGGCCCGTACCCAGAACGACACGTCGGCGTCGGCCCCCCGCTTCTCCGGAGGATCGACGTAGACGCACCCGAGCAGGCGGGACTCGTCGGGACTCATGACCGCGTAGTTGAACGACCTGCGCAGCAGGGCCTCCTTCTGGTGCCAGGCCAGGTCGATCAGGTTGTTCTCCAGCGTCATGTCGTCGAGCGGCCAGCCGCCCCACAGCGGGAAGCGCTCCCGCAGCGGGGCCGCGCTGCTCATCACGGCGTCGAAGTCGCGCACCGCGTCGTGAATCGTGATGGGCCGGATATGGAACCTCTCGTGCTTCACACCTGCGGGAATCTCATGGGACCTCGGTAGGAACGGCATGCGGACCATACTGGCGTGCCCGCCTTGGCACCCGCTGAACTCCCGCTTGCCCGGACAGTTCCGCTCCCCCGGTGTCCGCGCGCGTGATGTTCGCGTGGTGTCCGCGCGCACGGAGCGCTCCGCGTGGTGTTCACGCGCACGGAGCGCTCCGCGTGGTCACGCGCCGACGACGACGTCGATCGTCATCTCCTCGTCGCCCGGTGTGCCGGAGATCTCGATGGTCACGCCCGTCCACCCGCCGCCGGGCAGGTTCAGCGCCGGCGAGGTGTCCCTGCCGATGCTCGCGTTGCCCTGGAAGGGGTACAGGTCGCCCGCGTCGCCCCTGTTGCCGAGGCTGCCGATCCTGGCGAGCTGGCGGAGGCCGTCGGCCTGCATCAGCTCGATCGCCAGGCGCCGCTCGTCGTCGACGCCGGGAACGGCCTCGTCCACGACGTAGACCGCGACGCCCTGGTCGGGCAGGAACTCGTCCTGACCTCGCCGGCGGCGGTACTCGACGACGATGTACTGCGTGTCCTTCATCGTCCGCTCGTTGTGGACGACGACGAAGTCGCCGCCCTCGGCCGCCGGGCGGAGCGTGATGCCGCGGGTGGTCTCGGTGACCAGGCGCGGGGTGACCCAGTCGTGGAACATGCGCAGCATGCTGGTCGGGAAAACGGGTGTGACGCCGTTGTCGCCCCACGATCCCGCCGCCATCAGGCAGAAGTTGCCCAGCCCGTGCGACTTGGCGCCGGTCTGCGCCCGGTCGGTGTCGTAGTAGTCGGCCCAGCGCGCAGCCAGGTGTCCCCACTCGTGGGCGCAGACGCCGACGTTGCAGTCCTCGGGCACGGTCAGGAAGGTGCTCACCTGCAGGCCGGGCCCGACCGTGATCGGCTGCTCGCCGACGGTCCACTTCAGGCTCCAGATGAACTGCAGCCCGGCGGCGTCCGAGAAGGTCTCGGCGCCCGGACCGGCGTGCACGACGAACAGCGCGGTGACCCGGTTCTCGTCGAGCACGTCGTAGGAGGGGTCGAAGTCGACGCCCGCCTCCATGGCGGCCAGCACCGCGTCGCGCGCCATGCCCTGGGCGTTGCGCGGGAAGTTCTGCTCGTCCATCCCCGATTTGTCGTTGGCGTAGAAGGCCAGCGTCCGCGGCAGCCGGAACCAGCCGAACACCTCGCCCCGCACGTCGATGCCCCGGTCGTCGCCGAAGCCGCTGACCTTCCGGTAGAAGTCGCGCATGCTGCCCGCCTGGGTGCCGAACAGCAGCCTTTCGAAGTGCTCCACGTCGTGAGCCGGATCATGCGGCCGGTCGTCGAAGTCGACCAGCAGCACCAGGGTCCTGACGACGCCCTTGAGCTTCCTGGGCGGCCGGTTGATCAGGCTCACGTCGGGGGCGTGCGGGACGACGGCACCGTCGTCCAGACCCGCCGGGCGCGGTCCGCGCCGCTCGGAGCGCCACACCGTGTAGTAGTCCTCGAACGTCAGGTGCTCGGGCAGGATCCCGGCGGCCCTCAGCTCGTGGAAGCGGGCCTCCAGCCTGTCCAGCGCGTCTGGCGCCAGTGGAACGAAGTGCATGATGTCCCCCCTCGTCCGTCCTTCCAGTGAAGGTAGGAGAGAGAGGGGTTCCTGTCGTGAGTATCCCTACTCAACCGGCGGCCGACGCGTCCGCGCCGATCGCTCCGATCACCCCGTACCGCCGAGCCCGGCCACGAGACCGGCCAGTTCGCCGGTGCTCGCCCGGGTGAGGGCGTCGCCCATGCCGACGGCGATCGCGCCCGCGCGGATCCACTCCGGCGCGTCCCGCACGGTCACCCCGCCCGTCGGCATGAAGGGCACCTGATCGAGGGCGCGGGACAGGTCGCCGAAGGCGGCCAGGCCGATTCCCGAGGCGGGATAGAGCTTGACGACGTCCGCGCCGAAACTCATCGCGGCCAGCGCCTCGGTCGGGGTGAAGGCCCCGGGCATGGCGGCGGCCCCGCCGTCGTGCGCGGCCTCGATGACGGCGCGGTCGACGTTGGGCGCGACGACGAAGCGGGCACCGGCCTCGATCGCCGCCTCCGTCGCCCGCGCCGTGAGCACGGTCCCGGCGCCCACCACGACGTCCGGCCACGCGCCGGTCAGCTCACGGATGAGCCGCAGCGCGCCGGGGGTGGTCATGGTGATCTCGATGAGCTTCACACCCGCGGACAGAACCTCGGTCGCGGCGGCGCGCGCCTCGTCCTCGCTCCGCTTGCGAATGATCGCCACCAGCCGATGGGATCTGACCAGGTCGATCATCGATCGAATCCTTCCTGTCCTGAAACGAAGGCCTCGTACTCGTGCAGGCGCGGGAACCCCTCGTAGTCGCCCCGGTGGGCCACCACCTGGGCGGCGGTCCACGACCCGGTCCGCAGGGCGTCGGCGAAGGACCGGCCGCCGAGCATCTCGAACAGGTAGCCCGCGGTGAACGCGTCCCCCGCCCCGACGGTGTCGACGACGGCCGGGGCCGGGTGGGCGGGCAGGTCGATCGGCTCACCGCCCCGCTCGACGGCGACGCATCCGCGGTCGCCACGACGGATCACGACCCGGGGGATGCCGAGGTCGGCGAGGGCGCTCAGCGCGTCCGCGCAGGTGGTGGTCGCGCTGATGGCGAGTGCCTCGTCCTCGCCGAGGAGCAGGTCGTCGACGTCCGGCAGCAACGTGCGGCAGGCCGCGGCGGCCTCTTCGAGGGTCCACAGCTTGCGGCGGATGTTCGGGTCGAAGCTCACCGGCACGCCGTGGTCGCGGGCCAGGCCGACGAGGGTGCGCACGGCCTGGGCGGGGCCCCGGCCGAGGGCGAGCGTGACGCCGGTGACGTGGACGCGGCGGGCCCTCGCGACGAGCTCGCCGGGTACGTCGGCGCCGGTCAGCTCGGTCGCGGCGGATCCGGCCCGGTAGTAGTACACGTTCGTGAGGTGCGGGCCGAGCACCTCCTTGACCATCATCCCCGTCGGGGATTCGCCCTTCTTCACGTGGCCGACGTCCACGCCCTCGCCGCGCAGGGTGCGGTGGACCTCCACGCCGAAGGGGTCGGGGCCGACCCGCGAGATCATCGCGGGCCGCGCGCCGAGCCGGGCCAGGCCGATGGCGACGTTCGCCTCCGCCCCGGCTATCGCCTTGGCCAGGTAGGGCGCGCTGTCGAGGCGCTGTCCCTGCACGTACAGGCTGACGAGCGTCTCTCCGAGGGTGAGGACGTCGGACACCTGAACATCAGGCATGTTCATGACATTCTTTCCTGTGGTCGGTGTGGAACGCGGGGACGGTGAGCCTCCAGGTCGCTCCCCGCCGCCGGCCGGCACCCGAGGCGGGGCCGGGACGAGCCGGCCGGTCACCATTCGGCGAACGAGCCGTCGTCGTGGTGCCAGACCGGGTTGCGCCAGGCATGGCCCGCACGGTCTGCGTGGCGGACCGCCCGCTCGTCCACGGTGATGCCCAGGCCGGGGGCGTCCATCCGGCGCAGATGCCCGTCGACGAAGCGGAACGGCTCGGGGTCGACGACGTAGTCGAGGAGGTCCGCCCCCTCGTTGTAGTGGATGCCGACGCTCTGTTCCTGGATGAGGAAGTTGGGCGTGGCGAAGGCGACCTGCGCGCTCGCGGCCAGGGCGATCGGGCCGAGCGGGCAGTGCGGCGCGAGGAGGGCCCCGTAGGTCTCGGCGAGGGCCGCGATGCGGCGTACCTCGGAGATGCCGCCCGCGTGGGAGAGATCCGGCTGCACCACGGCGACACCGGCCTGCAGCGGCGCGAGGAACTCGGCGCGGCCGTACAGCCGCTCCCCGGTGGCGATCGGGATCGGCGAGCAGGTGACGACGTCGTGCAGGGCGTGGCCCTGCTCGGGAAGCAGGGGCTCCTCCGCGAACAGCGGCCGCAGCGCCGCGAGTTCCGGGAGGATGCGGCGGACCGCCGCGGCGCCCGCCCGGCCGTGGAAGTCGACGGCCACGTCGCGGTCGTCGCCGAGCACCTCCCTGGCGGCGGCGAGCCGGCGTACCACGGCGTCGATCTCGGCCGAGGTGGGAAGGGGGGAGAGGCGGCCGGTGGCGTTCATCTTGACCGCGGTGAAACCCGCCTCGACCTGGGCGGCGACCGCGGCGGCCACCTCGCCGGGCTCGTCGCCGCCCACCCAGGAGTACACCCGGAGGCGGTCGCGTACCGGGCCGCCGAGCAGCGCGTGGACCGGGGCGCCGTACGCCTGCCCCGCGATGTCCCACAGCGCCTGGTCGAGACCCGCGACGGCACTGGAGAGCACGGGGCCACCCCGGTAGAAGCCGCCCTTGGTGAGCACCTGCCAGTGGTGCTCGATCCGCAGGGGGTCCTCGCCGACGAGGTATCCGGCGAGCACCTCCACCGCCGCCCGCACCACCTCGGCGCGGCCCTCGACGACCGGCTCGCCCCAGCCGACGATGCCCTCGTCGGTCTCCACGCGGCAGAAGAGCCAGCGCGGCGGGACGAGGAAGGTCTCGACTCGCTCGATCTTCACTGCTCTTCCTCCGAGTCCCGCGAGCCCTTCGAGGTCTTCGGGTCCTTCGGGTCCTTCGAGGTCTGGGGGGACTTCGGGGGCTTCGAGTCTTTCGGGTCCTTCGATCGGCGGACCCTGTCCACGTCGTGGACGGCCTTGGCCAGCAGCACCCGCATGGCGTGTTCCGCGGCGTCGGGGTCGCGGTCGTGGATCGCCTCCACCACCGCCCGGTGGCTGGGCACCGGGTCGTCGTGGTGCTCGCCCCCGTGCACCAGGCGGTCCCGTTCGGCCAGACCGGTCTCGATGACGATCTCCATCCGCTCCAGCAGCTCGTTGTGCGTGGCGGCCAGCAGCGCGCGGTGGAAGAGCAGGTCGGCGGCCACGGCCGCCACGGGGTCGCCGTCGGCGGCGGCCATCGCGCCGAGGGCGGCGTCCAGGGCGGCGCGGTCCGCCTCCGTGGCCCTGTCGCTGGCCAGCCGGGCGGCGGCGGGCTCCACGATGGTGCGCACCTCGTGCAGCTCGTCAAGCAGCCGCGGGTCGGTGTGCTCGTCGAACTGCCAGCGGATCACATCGCCGTCGAGCAGGTTCCAGTCGGTGCGCGGACGCACGAACGTGCCGCGCCGCTGCCGGGCGTCGACGATGCCCTTGGCGGAGAGCACCTTGAGTGCCTCGCGCAGTGCGGTGAGGCTCACGCCGAGCTCCTCCTGCAGAGCCACGATGTTGAGCGTCTCGCCCTCGGCGATCCCGCCGCTGAGAATTCGCCGCGCGACGATCTCGACGGTCTGCCCGTGGACGCCGCGATGTGCGTACCGTGCCAAGGTTTTCGCGCCTTCCCTGTTGGTGAACGATGTTTCAGGCCGAGGCTTTCATCGCGGTCCAGCCGCCGTCCACAACGAGGCTGGCGCCGGTGACGTAGGCCGCGTCCGGTGACGCGAGGAACGCGACGGCGGCGGCCACCTCCTCCGGGGTGCCGAACCGCTTCGCGACGGTCTCCACGACGCTGCGCCGCCGGTCCTCCTCCGGCACCTGGTCCCAGGCGGCGGTGAGGATGGGGCCGGGGATGACGGTGTTCAGCCGGACCTCGGGCCCGTACTCCACGGCGAGCTGCCTGCTCAGGGCGAGGAGCCCGCCCTTGGCCGCCGCGTAGGCGGGGCGGCCGGGCAGGCCGACCAGGGCGTGCACGGAGGAGACGACGACGACCGCCCCCCGGCCCGCCCGCAGGTCGGGCAGGCAGGCCCGCACGCCCAGGAAGGTGCCGGTGAGGCTGACGGCCAGCTGGTGGTCCCACGACCGGCGGCTGGTCTCGTGGGCGGGCGCAACCTCGACGGCGTACGCGTTGCTCACCAGGATGTCGACGGGGCCGAATCTGGCGCGCGTGGCGTCGACCGCCGCGGCCCAGTCGGCCTCGTCCGAGACGTCGCCGACCACGGACAGTGATCGACCGCCGGTGGAGCGGATCTCGTCCGCGAGGTCCGTCGCGTCACGGACGTCCAGCAGCACCACGGCGGCACCCTCGGCGGCGAGACGCCGGGCGCTCGCCGCCCCGATCCCCGCCCCGGCCCCCGTGACCAGTGCGACCTTCCCCGAAAGCCGGTGCATGATCAGTCTCCTGTCGCCTTGCCGGTCTCAGTTAAATCATTAATTATGAAATATATTGACAGTCGATGGGGACCGATGCAACCTTCTGCTCACGACGTTCACATAACCGACACAAAGTGATGTCACGTAACGTGTCGACGAAGGAGGGAACACCCTTGAGCGACTTCGACTCCGGTCGCCGCCGGTTCCTCGGGCAGATGGGACTCGCCGGTCTGGGCGCGCTCGGTGCCGCCGGACTGGCGAGCGGCTGTGCCACCTCCGCGACCAGGCCCGCCGCGACGGCGGCCGCCACCTCGTCCGGTGCCGCCCCGGCCGGGCCGGTCACCCTCCAGTCCAACCTGTCCTCGCCGCAGGCCAAGGCGGCGATGCAGAAGATCATCGACGGGTTCAACAAACTGGGCAAGGGCACGGCGACGCTCAACACCGTCGCCTCGGAGACCTACCGCACCCAGCTGCCGACCTACCTCACCTCCGCTAACCCGCCCGACCTCTACACCTGGTACGCGGGTTCCGTCGCCAACAACTACGCCGACAAGAACCTGCTGCTCGACGTGTCCGACGTGTGGGGCTCGATGGGCGACTACCCCGCGGCGCTGCGCGAGCTGTCCACCGACGGCACGGGCCGGCAGATCTTCGTGCCGATGAACAACTACTGGTGGGGCTTCTTCTACCGCAAGTCCAACTTCGCCAAGTGGGGTGTGCAGGAGCCGAAGACCTGGGCCGAGTTCCTCACGCTGTGCGAGACGCTGAAGGGCAAGGGGATCCCGCCGATCGGCATCGGCCTGGGCGACACCCCGTGGGTGGCCTCCGTCTGGTTCGACTACCTCAACATCCGGATCAACGGCGCCGACTTCCACCGGGAGCTGCTGGCGGGCAAGCAGCGCTTCGACGACCCCAAGGTGAAGGCCGTCTTCGCCAAGTGGCGCGAGGTGCTCCCCTACTTCGACCCGAAGGGCAAGGCCTACCCGTTCCAGGAGGCGACCACGGCCCTGCTCGGGGGGAAGACCGGGATGTTCCTCATCGGCACCTTCTTCGCCGACGCCGCCCCCAAGGACGCCCTCGACGACCTGGACTTCTTCCGGTTCCCCATCATCGACCCCGCGGTGCCGATCGTCGAGGAGGCCCCGACCGACGGCTTCTTCGCCAGCGCCAAGTCGGCGAATCCGGCCGGCGCCAAGGCCCTGCTCACCTACCTGGCCTCGGCCGAGGCACAGGAGCTCTACATCGCGAGCAGCTCCGGCATCGTGCTCCCCGCCAACCCCAAGGCCAAGGCGGCCGACTCGCCGCTGGTCGCCAAGGGCAAGGCGATGCTGGACGAGGCCGCGGAGCTCACCCAGTTCTTCAACCGCGACTCCAGCGACGCCCTGCAGCCGACCGCCGACACGGCGCTGACCAAGTTCATGGACAAGCCTGACGAGATCGACACCATCCTGAGCGAATGGCAGACGGCCGCGCAGAAGGTCTTCAAGGGGTGAGGTGATGGCCACCCTCCTGTCAACACCCCCGGCGAAGCCGGCGAGCCGTCGGCGGCGATCGGTCCAGAGCCTGTCGCCGCTGCTCGCGGTGTTCGTCCTGGTGCCCTTCGTGGTGGAGAGCATCTGGGTCTTCTGGCCCGCGGTGCAGGGCCTCTACCTGTCGCTGACGCGCTGGGACGGGCTCACCCCGCCCGAGTTCGTCGGCCTGGCGAACTTCGCCGAGCTCGCGGGCGATCCGATCTTCCGGGGCGCGCTCGGCAACACCGTGCTGTGGCTGGTGCTCTTCGGCGGGCTCTCCGTGCTCGGCGGTTTCGGCATGGCGCTGGTGCTGCAACGCGACCGGCGGGGCGTCGGCTTCTACCGGGCGGCGCTCTTCACCCCGGTCGTCTTCTCGCTGGTCGTGACCGCGCTGGTGTGGCGGGTCTTCTACCAGCCCGACGGGCTGGCCGACCAGGTCCTCACCGCGGTCGGGCTGGAGCACCTGAGCCGTCCCTGGCTCGCCGACCCGGACACCGCGCTCTACGCGGTGATCCTGCCCGCCCTGTGGCGGCAGATCGGCTATGTCATGGTGCTCTATCTCGCCGGGCTCAAGGCGATCGACCCTGCCCTGTACGAGGCGGCCAAGGTGGACGGGGCCGGGGGCTGGCAGCGGCTCAGGCACATCACCGTCCCGCAGTTGCGCGGGGTCAACGCGGTCGTGCTCTCGGTCATCGTCATCGACTCGCTGCGCTCCTTCGACATCGTCTGGTCGCTCACCAGGGGAGGGCCGTACCACTCGTCCGAGTTGCTGAGCACCTACATGTACTCGGCGGCGTTCCAGAGCCTGCGCCTCGGCTACGGCTCGGCCATCGCGGTGGTCATCTTCGCGCTCGCACTCGTCGTGATCCTCGGCTATCTGGTCCGTGCCTTCAAGGAGGAATCATGACAAGAGGGCTTCGGACCGGGGTCTTCCACGGGAGCATGGCGCTGCTGTCGCTGCTCTGGCTGTCACCGATCATCTGGGTGGTGCTCACCTCGCTGCGCACCTTCGACGACGTGGCCGCCAACGGGGTGGGCAGCCTGCCCCGCTCGTTCACGCTCGACACCTACCGCCAGGCGTGGAGCGACGGCGGCCAGCTCCAGTCGCTCGTCAACAGCTTCCTGGTGACCGTGCCCGCGGTCGCGCTGAGCCTGCTGCTGGCGGCCATGGCGGCGTTCGCGCTGAGCCGCTACCGCATCCCCTTCCGCCGCACGCTGCTGCTGCTCATGCTCGCGGGCAACCTGCTGCCGCCGCAGATCCTGCTCATCCCGGTCTCCAAGTTCGCCGAGCTCACCGGCACGTATGACACGCTCGCCGCGCTGGTCGCCGTCCACGTCGCGTTCGGGCTCGGCTTCTACACCTTCGTCCTGCACGGTTTCATGCGCGAGCTGCCCTCCGCGATCCAGGAGGCGGCCACCATCGACGGCGCGGGCGTCGCGCAGGTCTTCTGGCGCATCGTGCTGCCGCTGACCAGGCCCGCCCTGGCCGCGCTCGGCGCGCTCTCCTTCACCTGGATCTTCAACGACCTGCTGTGGGCGATCACCGTGCTGCGCACGGACACCAAGATGCCGGTCACCCCGGCGCTGCTCGGGTTGCAGGGCCAGTTCGTCTCCTCCTGGAACGTCATCGCGGCGGGCACGATCATCGCCGCCGTGCCGACGCTCCTGGTGTTCCTGCGGTTCCAGCGGCACTTCATCTCGGGCCTCGCGATCGGAGCGGTCAAGTGACGCGGTGGGTGCCTCGTGGCGACACGACGGAGTACGCGGTCGCCGTGCCCGAGCACGACAGCACGCCGACGCCGTCTACCGCCACGGCGACACGGCCCACTCCGGCGGCCACCTGACCTCGGCGGGCCTGCCGGTCCGCCGGACCGCGGACCACGACGCGGAACCGGTCGTGTTCCACCGGGGGTGACCTCTGGACGCCCTCCCCGCGTGGCGCGCCGGTTCACCCGGTTCGCTTGGTCACCTGCTTCGCCCGGTTCCACGGGTTCCCCGCGGCGGGCCCGCCGCGGGGTGTCTCTTGTCGTGTCCCGGGGGTCAGCTACAGGTCGAGCCGTTGAGGGTGAACGAGCCGGGGGCGGTGTTGGTCCCGCTGTAGGAGGCGTTGAAACCGAGCCCGGCGGACTGCCCGGGGTTCAGGGTGCCGTTGTAGGCGGCGTTGCGGCCGGTCACGACCTGGCCGGACTGGGACCAGGTGGCGTTCCAGCCCTGGGTGACCCGCTGGTTCCCGGGGAAGGTGAACCTCAGCTCCCAGCCGTTGATCGCCGAGGTGCCGGTGTTGGTGACGGACAGGTTGGCGGTGAAGCCGGTGTTCCAGCTGTTGGCGCTGTAGGTGACCCGGCAGGAGGAGGGGCCGGGCGTGGGGGTGGGTGTGGGCGTGGGCGTCGGGGTGGGGGAGGGGCCGGGGGTGTCCAGGCCGAAGAACTGGATCGCGGACTCGGCCATCCCGCTCTGGGGCAGGTTGTGCCCGACGCCCGGCAGGCTGTAGGACTCGACCCTGACGGTGCCCGCGGAGTCGGCGTAGCGGCTGCGGTTCCAGCCCGCCCGGGGCGTGTCGGTGGAGGTCGGCGTCTGGCTCAGGCCGTGGACGTTGGTCCACTGCTTGACCGCCTCGCCCAGGTTCGGATAGCGCAGGGTGGAGTCCTCGGTGCCGTGCCACAGCTGGACGCGGGGCCGGGCGCCGGTGTATCCGGGATAGGCGGCCCGCACCAGGTTGCCCCACTCCTGGGGAGTCCTGATGATCGTGCCGTTGGCGCACTCGCTGTTCCACCCCGAGGAGCTGGCGAAGCAGCCGAAGGGGACGCCCATGAAGGCCGCTCCGGCCTTGAACACGTCCGGATACAGACCCAGCAGGACCTCGGTCATCATCGCGCCGGAGGAGGCACCCGTCACGTAGACCCGCGACGGGTCACCGTTGTGGCGCTGCTGGGCGTAGGTCACCATGGACATGAGCCCGACCGGGTCGCTCCCGCCGCCGCGCCTGAGCGCCTCGGGGGAGGAGACGTCGAAGCAGCTCCCGCTGCGGGTGGCCGACGGGTAGATCACGACGAACCCGTACTGGTCGGCCAGCGAGGCGAACTGCGTGCCGGAGTGGAAGGCCGGGCCGGAACCGGTGCAGTAGTGCACCGCCAGCAGGATGGCGGGACGGGGCGCCACCCGATCCGGGACGTAGATGTGCATCCTGAGATTGCTGGGGTTCGTCCCGAAACCGGTGACCTCCACCAGGGACGCGGAGGACGCGGGTGAGGTCGTCAGCGCCAGGCCGAGCAGGAGGGGAAGGGCCGCGCACAGCAGTCGCAGGGCCGTTCTCATCCGACTGCTCCCCGGTCCCGGCTGGGCCCGGCATGGAACATCGCTGTCGGACATCGTGGCTCTCCTTTCGGCTACGGCCGATCGCCGGAGCCCCTGACCGTGGCCCCGGCGTTCGACGCCTCACACTTGTCGCCGAAAGTTAAAGTTGTTTGCCGAAATTTTCAATCACCTGAGCGAGGGCACGGGCACGCGTCCGGCGCGATCCTTCCTCCCCGCGGTGTTTTCTCACAGGTGGGAAACACCTTTGGTGCGTGCCGCGGCGGGGCCGCCCCCGCGTCCTTCGGTGAAAGTTTCCATCCCTCCCGCATTCCCGGCGGCGTACGGGGGCCCGGACGTTCTTGTCCGCCGGGTCGAGGTTCAGCCGGGCACGGGCTTCCACGGGCTTCCGGCCAGGAGCCCGCCGTCGACGCGGATGCTCGCCCCGGAGATGAAGGAACCCGCGTCCGACGCCAGAAGCAGGCACGCTCCGACCAGCTCGGCGGGCATCCCCGGCCTGCGCAGGGGGCAGCGCTCCAGGATCCAGGAGGCGCGGTCGGCGTCCTCCCAGAGAGGGCGTGACAGCGAGGTCATCAGGAATCCGGGGGATATACAGTTCGCCCTGATGTTGTATCGGGCCCATTCGATGCACATCGTCTTGGTGACCTGCGCCAGGGCCGCCTTGTTGGCGCCGTAGACGGAGACGCCTTCGAGCCCGATCTCCGTGTTTATCGACGTGACGTTGATGATGGAACCGCCCCCGCCCGCCCGCATGACGAGCATCGCCTCGCGGGCCAGGAAATACGCCGCCTTCAGATTCACATCCGAAATCTCGGTCCACAGTTCCGGGGTGACGTTCGCTATGGGCTCGCGGGTGTTGATGGCGGCGGCGTTCACCAGCACGTCGAGGGTGCCGAATTCCTTTCTGGCCGCATCCGCGAGATTCTTGGGAGCGCGCGGATCCCGGAGATCGGCTATCACCACCGTGAAGTCGACTTTCCCGGCCTCCAGCAGGGATATGAGGGCCGAGCAGCGCTCCGTGTCGACATCACTGATGACGACACGTGCTCCGGCGGCGGCGAGTCCCGCGGTCAGCCATCCTCCGACGCCGCCACCGGCTCCCGTGATCAGGGCGACTTTGCCGCTCATGTCGAACAGGCTGGCTGGAGCCAGGTCGTCCAGGCTCCATGAATTATTCTGATCGTGCGCCGACATCATTGCGGAAAGGCCGTGATGACTGTTCAACATGAATTGCCCATCGATTGGTGCCGTGGCTTCACGGGGTCAGCTCCAAAGGCGCAGGATATCCGACGTCCTCTCCCTTCCGAGGAATCCTGAAATGCTGACACGCCGTCCCCGCGTGGTCTCTTTCACCGCATGGAGTCGTGTTGACCTGATGATGACCAGGTCGCCGACGCATGGCTTGATGGTGATATCAGGAGAAGGCAGGCTTTCCGCGTCGAAGCCGTACGTCCTCGACGTGGAGGGAATGTTCCGGGATCTGACGCCGTCGAAGGTCAGATCCCAGACGTGTAGTTCTCCGCCGTTTTCCGGGGCCTCCAGATACAGGTTCACCCCGAACTGTTTCGTGAACCGCATGTTGAAGTAGTCGAGCATGATCTTCGCCAGCACCGGATCGGAGATCAGCACCGAATCCATCGATCCCGTCAGGTCGACCGGCGGGAATATGAAAACATTCACCCTGCCCTCCTTGTGGGTGATGTGCAGGCTGAGCGGATGGGGGAGAGGGCCGATGTAGTCCTGATCGAACACGGCGAAGGAGACCCGCCCGGTGGCCAGCAGCTCGCAACTCCGCTCGGCCAGCCACAGCGACTTCTGAATGGTGTCCACGCTGGCTATGCTGCGGAAGCTCTTGAGCGGGCTCCGGCGGCTTTTTATGCTGTTGTGGACCTCCGTGAAATACTTGTCCAAACCAGGGTGTTCCCCCTTGGGCGGTGACAGGTTCAGGGTGCTGACGGTGGTGGCTCCGACGGTGATGTTGACCAGCTTCTCGAGAAACTCCTCGCTGGTGGTGAAGACCTCGATTCCCCTGGCCGGCTGCCGGAGCAGTCGCTCCTGCCTGTCACGGATGTTTTCAAGCCGTCCGTAGACATACCCGATGAAGGTCGCCATGGTGCCCAGGAGATATCCGGCCACGAGATCGAGTGGTACGGGTATCGGCCGGGGGAGAAACAGGTTTATGACTCCGACAGGTAGCGCAACGATCGCAAATAGTCCTGATAGCCACATTGCGAGTTTTCCTGCTACGCGAGTCGCTTCGTCACTCAACACGCCACCTGATCGTTTTAGCGTCCGGCTGATCGTCTGGCGATCAGGCTACGCCCGCACCGCGATCCTTTGTAGGCCCTATATGCGAGTGCTTCGGCAATGATTCGCGGCATATCTGGTGGATTTCATTAATCGGTCATGCTTTTTCCGGCCTGAATGCGCAGGCGTAAGCGGCCGGGCGAAACCGCACCGATCTCATGACGGACCGGGCGCGGGGAAGCCGTCACGTACCGGCCGAAGACCCGTCGAAGGACCGGTGGAACGCTCCGGGCGCACGCGAACTCCTCCCAGGGGGGCGCCGCGAGCCGCGCCGCGGACAGCGCTGGAAGGGCTCGCCGCGCGGTCAGATCCGGGCGGCGACGCTTCGTGCCTCCGCACCGGAAAGCGCCCTGTCCCAGAGGGCCACATTGGTGATGGCACCCGGCCAGAAGTCCACCGGCTCGCCGAAAGTGGACCGGCCGACATAAAAGGGACCGCTGGAGGGACGGATCGGCTCCTTCAGGAGCTTGACCCCTTCGAGTCGCCCGTCGACGTACATGCGGATCTCACCGGCGGAGCCCGCCCCCCTGTCGTGGACGGCCGCGAGATGCACCCAGGTCAGGGGTTTGACCTTCGTCGAGGAGACGACCCGCTCAGGCCGCCCGCCCTCCCCGTACACCGACAGGGTCCAGTACTCCCCCCCGGCCGGGGCAGGTGGAATCCGGCCGCGCCCGAGCCGTGCAGGACATGTACTGCACGCTGAACGAGAAGTACCCGTTCGTCGCCTCCTGGCTCGCCGCGGCGGCGTAGTAGAAATCGCTGGGAGAGCGGTCGATGCGAACCCGCGCCGCGGCGGTGAAGCTTTCCGTCGAATCGACGACGGGCCCGCGGTCGGTCGCGGCGTATCCCTTGACCCCGTCGAAGTACAGCGCGCCTTTCGCCGCCCGCGGTGGATGCGCCTCCCAGTTCGCGCCCCGGTTGAGAAGCAGCCCGTTGCCGCCCGCGGAGTCCCCCGCCCTGGAGCCCGCCCGCTCGCCGAAGTCCCAGAATCCGGCCAGTCCCGCAGGCAGCCCGCTGACGGCGGGCGTCTCCACGGGCGTCTCCACAGGACGTTTCGCGGCGCCCGGTTCGGCGTTGTCCGGCCTCCCGTCCTGGAGGACGATCGCGGTGACGGCGGCGGCGACCGCCGTCGCGGCGGTCAGGGACGCGATCACCGAGCCTCTCCTGAACCACGGAGTGGCCGCCCTGGTGGGCCCGGCCTCGACGTCGTCGGCGACCGGGAGCGCCGCCCCGGCCGGCTGCCACGGGACGGCGGCGGGCTCGCCACGGCCCGCCGCCCGGTACCCCGGTGGGTACGGTTCGACGAAGGTGCCGTGACCGACCAGCGTCTGGAGCACCTGGATGGCGGTGGGCCGATCGGCGGGATCCTTGGCCAGGCAGCGTGCGAGCACGCCCCGCAGCGGAGAGGGAAGGCCCGCCAGGTCGGGACTCTCGTTGAGGATCCTGTTGGCCACCGCGGCGAAGGACGTCCTGCCGAAGGGCGGGTTTCCCGTCGCGGCGAAGACCATCGTGGCCGCCCACGCGAAGACATCGGTGTGCGGCCCGGCGGGTTGCCCGCTGAACTGCTCGGGAGCCATGTAGGGCGGAGTGCCGATGAGGGAGTTCGTCGTCTGCTCACCGGAGTCGAGAGCGCGGGCGATGCCGAAGTCGACGACGCGGGGGCCGTCCGACCCGATCAGGACGTTGGAGGGCTTGAAGTCCCGATGGACCACCCGGGCACCGTGGATCGCCGCCAGCGCGGTGATCGTGTAGGTGGCCAGCCGCTCCAGCGTGTTCTCCCCGAACACGCCGTTCTTCTCGACCGCCTCCTGCAGCGACGGCCCGGCCACGTACTCGCTGACGATGTACGGACGTTCGCCGTCGACGTCGGCGTCGAGGATCGCCGCGGTGTGGGCCTGCGGGACGCGGCGGGCGGCGGCGAGTTCGCGGACGAACCGCGCGCGGACCTCTCTCGTCGGGAGCCCTCCGCTGAGGACCTTGACGGCGACCGGGCGCCCGTCCGGGGTGCGTCCGAGGTAGACGACCCCCTGCCCGCCCACCCCCAGGCGCCCCTCGATGCCGTAGAGGTCGATCCGGCGCGGGTCTTCGTTCCCGAGGGGGAGGACATCGATTCTGTCGAACATGGCGCCTTACCGTGTCGCGGTGCGTCGGCCTGCCGGTTGCGGCGAGGACGCGGGCACCTCCCGCCGGGCCGGAGGCCACGACCATCCCGGCTCGCGAACGCCCTCGCACCGCATCCGTCGGTCTCCGCTTCCGGCCCGCCGTCCACCGCCCGGAAGCGCGGCGGGGAGCCGCCGACCGGCGGCATGGAGCGACAGCGAAAGCAGATCATCGAGCGGATCCACCATAGCGTCACCCCACCCCCGGTCATCGGGAGAATCCGGACATCGGCGGCTTGGCCCCCCTCGGTGGCTCGCCTCTCTCAGCGGCACCGTCGTCTTCGAGACGACCACCGCCGGGGTGGCGAGCCGGCCCCCTGCTCGGCGTCGGGCGGGAGGCCGTCTTCGCCGAGCCGGGCCGCCGAGGGGGCGGCCGGTGGCTGGAAGGTCGGCGGTCGCTGGAAGGTCAGCGGTCGCTCCACCTGATCTCGTAGGGCCGGAGGGTGAACTCCTCGCCGTCCACGGTCGTGGTGACCTCCGCCTTGGTGGTGTTGACCATCACCAGTTGCCGAGGCTGCGCGAGCACCCGGACCCCGGGATCGGAGGAGGTGACCTTCTCCAGCTCGGCTCCGGCCGGGAACCACGTGGTGAAGTCGCTCACCAGCTTGCCGGTGGGGAGTGTGGCACCGGTCCGCGGATCCCACATGCACCCCTGGCAGGTGCCCTGCTTGGTCTGCGGGTTCCAGTACAGCGCCGTGGCGGCGCCGCTCTCGGCGAACTCGATCATCGAGGCGGCCTGGACGGCGAGCCGCATGGGCTCGGGCCACGTGGTGTTGTCCTCGGGGACGAAATACCACTCCGCCCACCAGACCGGCATGTCGCCGGTCCTCTCGCGCAGCCAGGTGGTGACCGCGCTGAACTTGCTCAGCGCTCCGAACGCGTCGGGCAGCATCTCGTGGGCGTCGGTCAGCGAGGCGCCGTCGACCACGACGAAGTCGGCGCCCTTCTTGTTCTTGAACCAGTACTCGAAGGCGTCCAGGGCGTTCTGGTTGACGACCCCCCACTTCCCCCGCAGCTCGGACTTGCCCGTCCTGTTGCTGTCGAAGCCGAGGTAGGGCCCGCCGACCATGGCGTCGGGCCGGGCCGCCTTCACCGCGTCGTAGACCTTGTTGTAGAGCGTGGTGTAGCCCTTGAAGTCCGCGGGCTTGGAGTGGTCCTTCCAGAAGCCCTTGAACTCGTTCCAGACCATGAAGTACTTGACGTCGCGGTACTTGGTGGCGACGGCCGCCGACAGCTTGGCGAAGTCGTCGAAGTGCTTGGGGTAGGGCGCGTCCTCCAGGTGCTCGTCCCAGCCCACGTCCGTGGTCGGTCCCTCGGGACCGCCCTTCATCCAGTCGGGGGCGCAGCAGAGCGTGATGACCTGCGTGCCGCCGGACTTCCTCATGAGGTTCGTCCGGCTGTCGAGGTCCTCCCAGTAGAACTCCCGCGGGCGGGGCTGGGGGTTGAGCGCTCCGAACCCCATGATGTGCTGGTTCTGCAGCATCGGGGTTTTGGCGAGCGTCCCGGCCACGACCTGCTCGAACTCCTGGGTGACGTTGTTGGCGCTGACCCCGGTGTGGGTGAGCCCCCAGCGAGGCCACGCGGGGTCGACCGGCGGCGCCTTCTGGATCTTGGCGCTGGGCGCCGCCGGTGAGGCGGCGGCGGACTGCCGTACGACGGGATCCGCCTGTTCAGCGGTGTCGCCGGAGGAGCAACCCGCCGCCACCAGCGTCATCGCGACGACCCCCGCCACCGAGGCGATGACCCGACCGGGACGCCGCCATGCGGATCTCCCACTACCTGATGACACCTGATACCCACCCGATCTTCAGCATCCGCTTTGCGCAGAGCGTTCCACAGGCCGCGTAAGAGCGTCATACAGGAACGCGGTTCACAGGTAAGCGTTATGGCCGGCCTGCGAAAACGCCCCCCGGGGTTTCGGGGGGCGGGCGTGTCCCTGCGTGCCGTCCCGCTGACCGGGTCGACCGTACCCTGCCGCGTCCGGCCGGTGGGCGGGGTGTCCAAGGAGACTCCGAGGACCTCTGTGTGACCTTTCCCACGATCACCCCTTGTGCGGATTTATACGCATAACATCAGCGGCTGACTCCCTAGGGTCTGCGGTGTCCGAAAAGTGACACTGCGAATCAAGGTGGAGGTTCTCATGAATGCCTTTGAACAGATCGGTGGCGGGCGTGTCTCCTGGCGGCGCGTGATGGGCCGCGCGGCGGTGGGCGCGGCGACAGTGGCGCTGGCCGCCGGTGCGGTGACGGTGCCCGCCGAGGCGGCGACGGCCGCACCCGCCGCCGCGATCACCGGCGAGGCGGCAGGCCAGGCCAGCCAGGCCACTCAGGCCACTCAGGCCAAGAAGTACTACTTCGCCGCCGGGCTCCTGGGCAGGAACGAGGTGCCGGAGCCGGGTAAGAAGGTCAACGACCGGGACGGTGTGGCGGTCGCGAAGTTCCGCATCCACGGGAACCGCTTCTACTACTTCGTCCAGTGGAAGAGGACCGCCAAGCCCAGCGCCTTCCACATCCACAAGGGCAAGGCGGGCAAGAACGGCCCCGTCGTCATCGACCTGCTGTCCAACGGCAAGATCCGTGGCAACACGAGCTTCGGCTCCGTCGTCGTCAACGACTCCAGCCTGCTCAAGGGCATCAAGAACAACCCGAGGAACTGGTACGCCAACCTGCACACCAAGCAGTTCCCCGACGGCGCGGTCCGCGGCCAGCTCACCAAGGGCGGCCGCTGGTAGCTCGTCGCGTACGTCGCCCAGGGCTGTGGACGACCTCTCGTATTCCTACTCCATCGCCGCCCGGATGGCCTGCGTCCCGTCGCGAACCGCGTCGAGCAGGGCCTGGTACTCGGGCTCGGCGACCCCCCTGGACGACTCCTCTCCCGCGCGCGACTCCTCTACCGCCCGCAGGTAGGCCAGCCAGAAACCGTGGATTCTTTCGGCCACATTGCCCGGAAGTACGAGAAGCCGGGGGTATTCGCCTTCGCGCAGGGCTCGCCGGCCGGGTCGCTTGAACCACATGTTCAGCCCGGCCATGGAGGAGATCCAGGAACCGATCAGATCGACGAGGTCGTTCCCGATGACCGAGCTCGTCAGCATTGTGAGCGCGAGGTTCATCGGCGGCGACGGAGTGGGTTTCCTCAGCTCGTCAGGCGGGGTCCAGCTCGGGAGCGGATCGCGAAACTCCCGCATCCACTCGGGAAGATCCCTGATCGCCGTCACCCCCATCGGAATCCGGGCGAGTCCCGCACACGGCCTTCGACCTCGCAGACCGCCGGCGGCCCGGATCGGCGGACCGTCAGCGATCCGATCAACGGCCCAGCTGGAAGGCCGACATCGGGATGTGCAGCCAGGTCGGCCGGTTGCGCGTCTCGTAGACGACCTCGTACGCGGCCTTGTCGAGTTCCAGGGCGCGCAGCAGGACGGCGTCCTCGGCGTGGAGGTGGCCCCCTCCGGCGGAGTAGCCCGCGAGGAAGGAGGAGCGGTTGAGCTCGGCCCACTCGATCGCCCGGGGGCGCAGGGCCTCGGCGTCGGGGTGGTCGGCCAGCAGGTGGCGGGCGGCGTAGTCGAAGGAGCGGAGCATCCCGGCCACGTCCCGCAGCGGGGAGGACAGGGCGCGGCGCTCGGCGATGGGCTGGCCCGGCTCGCCCTCGAAGTCGAGGACGATCCAGTCGTTGGTGGTGCGCATCACCTGGCCGAGGTGGTAGTCGCCGTGGACGCGCTGGACGGGCATCTCCCCGGCCACGTCCGAGACCCGCTGGTAGGCCTCCTCGGCGACGTGGGCGTGCTCGCCGAGCTCGGGCACCTCCTCCACCGCGATCCCCAGGCGGCGGCGGAACTCCTCGACCATCCGCTTGACCTCCTGCGACTCGACCACGTCGGTCGGGAAGGCGGCGGCCATCTCCTGGTGGACCTGGGCGGTGGTCACGCCGAGACGGTAGGCCTCGGAGCTGAAGTCACCGCCCGCGTCGGAGGCCGACGGTTCGAGGGAGCCGTACAGGTCGCGGACGCTGGCCAGGGCGAGGGCCCAGCCGTCGTTGGCGTTCGACAGGAACTCCTGGGTCATCGCCAGCGTGGTGGTCTCGCCGTCGAGGTCGGTCTCGATCCAGCCGTACGGCTGGGCGATGTGCTTGCCGTCGCGGCGGGCCAGGGCGGTGACGATCTCCAGCTCGGGGTTCACCCCGGCGGTCAGGCGGCGAAACAGCTTGCAGATGTAGGTGTCGCCGTACACCAGAGAGGTGTTGGACTGCTCGGCGCCGAGGACCAGGCTGCGCTTGGAGGTGTCGATCTCCACCCCGTCGAGGTGGCGGAAGCGGAGCGCGCCGAGGTCGCGGCCGGAGGCCATGCCTTCGAGCAGGGTGCCGGTGAGATCGGCGTCGTAGGCGGCGTCGTAGTAGCCGCCGCCGATGTGGGCCGGTTTGAAGCGGGCCCACTCCGGCGCCTCGCTGCCGAGCAGCAACTGGTAGCGGTCGCGTGCCCCTGACTGGTGAACCGAGATGATCAGGTGGCGCAGGCGTGGTGACAGCTCCACATCCGAGTCGACGACGAGATCGTCGATCGGGCGCCCCTTACCGGCGAACCATCGTTGATGGGCGATCCAACCGGTAAGGAGCTCCGTCAACACGGCTTTACGCCTCCTGGGATGCGGGTGGCAGGGTGAACCAGTAGAACCCATGCCCAGGAAGAGTCAAAAGATACGGAAGCTCGCCAATCGGTGGGAAAGGAACTCCGCCCATCGTCTCCACGGGGATCGATCCCTCGAAGCGGCGGAGGTCGAGCTCCACCGGCTGCGGGAACCGGGACAGGTTGTTGACGCACAGCATCCGGTCGTCGCCGAGCTCGCGGACGAAGGCGAGGACGCTCGGGTTGGAGGAGTTCAGCTCGGTGAACTCGCCCAGACCGAAGACCGGGTGCCGCTTGCGGATGTCGATCATTCGCTTGGTCCAGTGGAGCAGCGAACCCGCGCTCCGCTGCTGCGCCTCGACGTTGAGCGCCTGGTAGCCGTAGATCGGGTCCATGATGACCGGCAGGTACAGGCGCCCGGGGTCGCAGTCGGAGAATCCCGCGTTGCGGTCGGGGCTCCACTGCATGGGGGTACGGACACCGTCGCGGTCGCCCAGCCAGATGTTGTCCCCCATGCCGATCTCATCGCCGTAGTACAGCACGGGAGATCCCGGAAGGGAGAGCAGCAACGCCGTGAACAGCTCAATCTGGTTGCGGTCGTTCTCCAGCAGCGGGGCCAGCCGCCGCCGGATGCCGACGTTGGCGCGCATCCGGGGATCCTTGGCGTACTCCGAGTACATGTAGTCGCGCTCGTCGTCCGTCACCATCTCAAGCGTGAGCTCGTCATGGTTGCGCAGGAAGATGCCCCACTGGCAGTTCTCCGGGATCTTCGGCGTCTGGGCCATGATCTCGGAGATGGGGTAGCGCGACTCCCGCCTGACCGCCATGAAGATGCGCGGCATCAGCGGGAAGTGGAACGCCATGTGGCACTCGTCGCCCCCGGTGGCGGAGTCGCCGAAGTACTCGACCACGTCGGCGGGCCACTGGTTGGCCTCGGCCAGCAGCACCCGGTCGGGGTAGAGGCGGTCGATCTCCGCCCTGACCCGCTTCAGGTACTCGTGGGTCCTGGGCAGGTTCTCGCAGTTGGTGCCGTCCTGCTCGAAGAGGTACGGGATGGCGTCCATGCGGAAGCCGTCGATGCCCAGGTCCAGCCAGAAGCGCAGCACCTCCAGCATCGCGTCCTGCACGTCCGGGTTCTCGTAGTTGAGGTCCGGCTGGTGCGAGAAGAAGCGGTGCCAGTAGTACTGGCCCCGGACCGGGTCGTGGGACCAGTTGGACGTCTCGGTGTCGACGAAGATGATCCGGGCGTCCTTGTAGAGCTCGTCGTTGTCGTTCCAGACGTAGAAGTCGCCGAACGGCCCCTCGGGGTCGTGGCGGGAGGCCTGGAACCACGGGTGCTGGTCGCTGGTGTGGTTCATCACCAGGTCGGCGATGACCCTCATGCCACGCTTGTGCGCTTCATCGACCAGTTTTACGAAATCTCCGAGATCGCCAAAATCAGGAAGGATCTTCATGAAATCGGCGATGTCGTACCCGCCGTCGCGCAGCGGCGACTCGTACAGCGGAAGCAGCCAGAGGCAGTCGACACCGAGCCACTGGAGATAGTCCAGTTTCTGGATGAGACCGCGGATGTCTCCGGTGCCGTCGCCGTTGGAATCGGCGAAGCCCCGGATGAGAACCTCGTAGAAGACGGCACGCTTGAACCAGTACGGATCGCGCGGCTTTTCCTCGTCGAAGGTGTTCGGAATTGGCTCAGGTAGCTGACTCACCAGTGGACTCCCCGCTGTTCTGCCGGTATGGGCGTACCCGGCCGGCTCACCGCTGGTTCGCCGCCGCGGCACGCAGAGTGAAGACGTGCGCTGGGTGGATGTGGGGATCGAGACGCACGTAGTTGTCCTGCCGCCAGCGATACGACTCGCCCGACAGTTCGTCGTCCACGACGAACTCGGCTTGCCAGTCGAGACCGAGGGCGGGCATGTCCAGCGACACCGTCGCCTCGTGGGTGTTGTGCGGATCCAGGTTCACGACGACGAGGACAACGTCGCCCAGGCCGTGCCGTCGTGTGGCCGTGTCATAGGCGCCGGGCAACCGCTTGGAGAAGCAGATCACATCCGGGTGATTGACGCTGTGAAACCGTAGATTACGCAGTTCCTGGAGCGCCGGGTGTGCTCTTCGGAACAAATTGAGTTGCGTGATGAACGGGGCCAGGGTACGGCCTTCCCGCTCAGCCTCTACCCAATCGCGGGGTTTGTACTGATATTTCTCGCTATCAAGGTATTCTTCACTACCCGGCCTAACCGGCACATTCTCCGCAAGTTCATATCCCGCGTACACGCCCCACGTCGGCATCGCCGTGGCCGCGAGTACCGCCCTGATATGAAATGCCGGGACTCCCCCGTGCTGGAGGTATTCGTGGAGAATGTCCGGAGTATTGACGAACACGTTGGGCCGCATGTAATGCGACGTCTCATGGGAGAGCTCGCTCAGATACGTCTCGACGTCCGTGCGGGAGTTCTTCCACGTGTAGTACGTGTACGACTGGTGGAAGCCTACCTTGGCCAGCGTCCGCATCATCGCGGGGCGCGTGAAGGCCTCCGCCAGGAACAACACGTCCGGATCGGTCGTGTGGACGTCGGCCAGCAGCTTCTCCCAGAAGGCCACCGGCTTGGTGTGCGGGTTGTCCACCCGGAAGATCCGCACCCCGTGGTCCATCCAGAGCCGCACGACCCGCCTGATCTCCTCGTAGATCCCCTTGGGGTCCTTGTCGAAGTTCAGCGGGTAGATGTCCTGATACTTCTTCGGGGGGTTCTCCGCGTACGCGATCGAGCCGTCGGCGCGGATGTTGAACCACTCCGGATGCTCCTTGACCCACGGGTGGTCGGGCGCGCACTGCAGGGCGAAGTCGATGGCGACCTCCATGCCCAGCTCGCGGGTCTTGGCCACGAAGGCGTCGAAGTCCTCGAACGTGCCCAGGTCGGGGTGGATGGCGTCGTGGCCGCCCTCCTCCGAGCCGATCGCCCAGGGGGAGCCGGGATCGTACGGCTCGGGCGTCAGGGTGTTGTTGCGCCCCTTGCGGAAGCTGTGCCCGATCGGGTGGATCGGCGGCAGGTAGACGACGTCGAAACCCATCCTCGCCACGGCGGGCAGCCGCTTGGCGGCGGTCTGGAAGGTCCCGGACTTGGGGGCGACGCCCTGCTCGACGATCGCGCCCTCGGAGCGCGGGAAGAACTCGTACCACGACCCGAACAGCGCCCTGCGGCGGTGCACCAGGACCGTGCGCGGAGCCGACTTCGTCACCAGGTCGCGCAGCGGGTGGGCACGCAGCAGCGCCGCCGTCTCCGGGAGCTGGGCCACGGTGAACCGGGCCCGCGGGTCGATGTCGGTGTCGCGCAGCCTGGCCGCGATCGCCTGGAGCGCGGCCCGGTGCCCGCAGGCGTGCTGCTCCGCGGTCCCGGGGCGCTTCGCCGTCCGCGCCGCCGAGATCTTGCCGCTCGCCGGTTTGCCGGTCGCCACCGCGCCGCTCGCGGGGCCGGTCGCGGGCCCGCAGTCGGCGGGCCGCACCGCCCTCGCCGCGCGGTCGAAGAGCCGGGCGCCCTCCTCGCACATCAGGTCGGCGTCCATGCCGCGCGGGATCTTGATGCCCGCGTCGTGCAGCCAGGTGGCCAAGGGATCGCCCCACGCCTCCACCCGGAAACGCCACTCACCCTCTGTGGGCAGCGTCACCTCCACGCCCCACCGGTCGGTGCCCGGGGCGAGCTCGCGCATGGGCAACAGGGGGCCTCGCACGCCACCGGGGCCGGTGAACACGGCCCCTGCCGCGACCGCGTCGTGTCCCTCGCGGAACACGGTCGCGGAGATCTCGAAGGTCTCACCCGCGGCGGCCTTGGCGGGGCGGCGCCCGCAGTCGACCGTGGGGTGGATGTCCTGAATTGGGATTCGTCCGATCATCGCGTCTCAAGGTAGCGGCGGCACGCCCGGTACCGCCGGGGAAGTAATCAAGGAAAGATCTTCGTTTTTTCAAGCATTCCCGGGGCGGCCGGTCTCGGGGCAAGCGGAAGCCCGCCCTGCTGGGACGGCCGGTTCCCGAGGGCAGTACATCTGGCTCGTATCTCCGGTGCCCCAATAGTCCATCTTCATGCGTGCCGATGGATAGAGTGCGGCACCTCTTACTCTTCCGCGAGCCGTCCTCACAGTCGATCACCTACCTTTGATGTGTTTGGGGTGGATTGATAGCGGTGAGAGGGAGACGCGTGAGTGTTGGGGTCGCCCTCGTGGCGCTGAGTAACTAGGGTCTGGCACCGTGAGAGCAATCCGCAGGTTTACCGTCCGCACCGTCCTGCCGCCGGAGCTGGCCTCCCTCGGCGAGCTCGTCCTCAATTTGCGCTGGTCGTGGCACCCAGAGACATTGGACCTGTTCGGCGAGGTCGACCCGGCCATCTGGGGCCGCGTGGGGTACGACCCCGTCGCCCTGCTGGGCGCCGTGGAGGCCGACAGGCTCCGCGAGCTGGCCGCCGACCGCCGCTTCCTGAGGCGGCTGGCCGACGCGGCCGACGATCTCCGCGAGTACATGACCGCCCCCCGGTGGTACCAGACCATCTCCGAGGCCCCCAAGGCCGTCGCCTACTTCTCTCCCGAGTACGGCATCGCCGCGGCCCTGCCGCAGTATTCGGGCGGGCTCGGCATCCTCGCCGGCGACCACCTCAAGGCCGCCAGCGACCTCGGCGTGCCCATCCTGGCCGTCGGCCTGCTGTACCGCCACGGCTACTTCACCCAGTCCCTCTCGCCCGAGGGCTGGCAGCTCGAGCACTACCCCTCCCTCGACCCGGGCGGCCTGCCGCTGACCCTCCTGCGGGAGGAGGACGGCACCCCCGTACGCATCAAGATCAGCCTTCCCGAGCAGCGCACGCTGCACGCCCAGGTCTGGGTGCTCCAGGTCGGCAGGGTGCCGCTGCTGCTGCTCGACTCCGACGTGGCCGAGAACGACGCCGCCGCCCGCGACGTCACCGACCGCCTGTACGGCGGCGGCGGCGACCACCGGCTGCTCCAGGAGCTGCTGCTCGGCGTCGGCGGCGTCCGCGCCATCCGCGCCTACTGCCGGGTCACCGGGCACGCCGAGCCCGAGGTGTTCCACACCAACGAGGGCCACGCGGGCTTCCTCGGCCTGGAGCGCATCCGCGAGCTCACCGAGGCCAGGCTCTCCTTCGACGAGGCGCTGGAGGCGGTCAGGGCCGGGACCGTCTTCACCACGCACACCCCCGTGCCCGCCGGGATCGACCGCTTCCCCGCCGAGATGATCGGCCGTCAGTTCGGCGGCGACAACGCGTGGCCCACGGTCCCCGTCGACCGCATCCTCGCGCTCGGCGCCGAGGAGGAGCCCGGCAAGTTCAACATGGCCGCGATGGGCATGCGGCTGGCCCAGCGGGTCAACGGCGTCTCCGAGCTGCACGGCGCCGTGAGCCGGGAGATGTTCCAGCGCCTGTGGCCCGGCTTCGACACCGACGAGGTCCCGATCGGCTTCATCACCAACGGCGTGCACGCCCCCACCTGGGTCGGCCGGGAGATCATGGAGCTGGCCGGCAGGGAGCTGCCCACCCTGGTCGACCGCGCCCAGGGCTGGGAGAGCATCAGCAAGGTCTCCGACGGCGACGTCTGGGGCATCCGGGGGCGGCTGCGCGAGAAGCTGGTCGTCGCGGCCCGCGCGCGGCTCCGCCAGTCGTGGATCAACCGGGGCGCCTCTCCGGCGGAGCTCGGCTGGATCGACGACGCCCTCGACCCCGACGTGCTGACCATCGGCTTCGCCCGCCGGGTGCCCTCGTACAAGAGGCTCACCCTGATGCTGTCCGACCCCGACCGGCTCCGCGCGCTGCTGCTCGACCCCGCCAAGCCGGTGCAGATCGTGATCGCGGGCAAGGCCCACCCGGCCGACGAGGGCGGCAAGAAGCTCATCCAGCAGATCGTGAAGTTCGCCGACTCCGAGGACGTGCGGCACCGCATCGTCTTCCTGCCCGACTACGACATGGCCCTGGGCCAGCTGCTCGTCCAGGGCTGCGACGTGTGGATGAACAACCCGCTGCGCCCGCTGGAGGCGTGCGGCACGTCCGGGATGAAGGCCGCGCTCAACGGCGGCCTCAACCTGTCCATCCGCGACGGCTGGTGGGACGAGTGGTACGACGGCACCAACGGCTGGGCCATCCCCACCGCCGACGGCGTCGCCGACCCCGACCGCCGCGACGAGCTTGAGGCCGCCGCCCTGTACGACCTGATCGAGCACGAGGTGGCCGACCGGTTCTACGACCGGGCCGACGGGCTGCCCCGGCGCTGGCTGGAGATGGTCAGGCACACCCTGACCTCGCTCGGCCCCAAGGTGCTGGCCGGGCGGATGCTCCGCGACTACGTGGTCGACCTCTACGCCCCGGCCGCCAAGTCCGCCCGCGCCCTCTCCGGCGAGGGGTACGAGCAGGCCAGGAGCTTCGCGGCGTGGAAGCTCAAGGTCGGCAGGGCCTGGCCGGGCGTGCGGGTCGAGCACGTGGAGGCCTCGGGTCTGGGCGACAGCACCCCGGAGCTCGGGACGTCCCTGGAGCTGAAGGCCACCATCGCCCTGGGCGAGCTGGAGCCCGGGGACATCCGGGTCCAGGCCGCCTACGGCCGGGTCGGCGACCACGACGACCTGGCCGCCCCCGCCTACGCCGACCTGACCGTCGAGACCGAGGGGGACGACGGCAGGGCCGTCTTCGCCGGGACCATCCCCCTCGACCGCACCGGCCCCTTCGGCTACACCGTCCGGGTCGTCCCCGACCACCCGCTGGTGGCCTCGACCTCGGAGCTCGGCCTGGTGGCGGTGCCCGAGGAGCCCGTCGGCATGACCAACGGCACCCTCCGCTGACCATGTGACCATCCGGTACCGGCCGGATGACCGCCCGGCGCCCGCCGCGCGGCCATCCGACCGGCTGCCCGGTGGTGGGACCTCCGCGCTCCTCCCGGCTCTCCGGGAGAGGCGCGGAGGTCTTCGCGTTCCGGCACGGCGAACGGCCCGGCACGGCGAACGGCCCGGCACGGCGAACGTTCCGGTGCGGTGAGGAACGGCCCGGTGCGGTGAGCGGTGCGGTGAACGTCCTGATGCGGTGAACGGTCGCGCACGGACGCCGGGGGAGGGCGTTCCGACACGGACGGCTCCGAAGGTGTCCGCGTTCCGACACGTTGCGTGGTGAGGTGGGTAGGGTTGAGCACTCGATCCCTGGCGCCCAAGAGAGGTTCCCGGCGCCGTGACCCCGGAGCACGCCTGATCGTACGGCGGCCCGGTGGCGCGTGGCCCGCGGAGGTCGGTGCCGCGGGCCACGCGGAGAGACCGGGGCGAGGGGTCAGGCGTTGGCCTCCAGGGCCGTACGGACCGCCGATTCCAGGGCGCCCTCGATCCAGGAGTGCTTCAGCGAGGTGTGCTCGCCCGCGAAGTGCAGCCGTCCCACGGGGGCGGTGATGGCGGGGTGGATCTCGGTCATCTGACCGGGCGTGAAGACGGCGGCCTCGCCGAAGGCGTAGCGGTTGCGCAGCCAGCTCTGGGTCCGGCCGTGGCCGGTGTAGAACTCGGAGATGCGCTCCCCGTGCACCTCCTGCAGCCCTCGCAGCGCGTGACCGTAGCGCTCGGCGTCGTCCATGGAGTCCCAGCGGGAGGCGTCGTCGGCCCACGCGTAGCTGGCCAGCACGACGCCGCCCTCGCTGCCGCGCACGGGGTGGGAGGGGAAGTAGACGAACCGGTTGGCGTTGTCGGTGACCGATCCGCCGCCCGTCACGTGGCTCGCGGGCCCCGGGCGGTAGCGGGAGCCGAGCTCGCGCCTCCAGTCTCGCTCGTCGAACTCCCACCAGCGCCTGCGGAACTCCAGCAGCACCTTGGTCGCGGAGTCGTAGTGCAGCTCGATCACCGCGCGCCGCTTCGGGTACGGCAGGGCCGGGGCGATCTCCACGTGCCGCAGCGCGGAGAACGGGATCGTGATGATCGCGAGGTCTCCCTCGAACGTCTCGCCCCTGCCCTGGGGCCTGGAGGCGGACTCGGTGCTGCCCGTCTCGGTGACCGTCTCGACGCGTACGCCCCGCGCGGTGTGCTGGATCCGTACGGCCCGCCGGTCCATCCTGATGTCGCCGCGCAGCCCCCGCGCCAGCCTGTACGGCAGCTGCCGGCTGCCCCCCTCCATCTCCCAGTACGTCGCCGACGGATTGACCAGGCTCCGGGTCAGGAAGGTGTGCATGAACGACAGCGGCAGCCGGGAGGTCAGGTTCTCCAGGGTGCCGATGGCGTCGATCGCCGCGTCGCTCAGCCGGGCGTGCTCGCGCAGGAAGCGGTTCATGGAGTAGTCGTCGAAGTCGTACAGGACGCGGGCCCAGCCCTCGATCAGCTGCGGCAGCGGCTTGTCGACCCGCTGCGAGCCGCGGACGACGGAGAAGTAGTCCCTGACCGGGTCGAGCGCGTCGTCCAGGATCTTCCCGGCCGTCCTGGCGTCCCGCAGCCCGAACGAGGCGTTGATCTCGCGCGGGTTCCTGGCGTACTCGTCGCGGCGCTGGGTGATGCCGTTGACCCGGATCAGGGTGTGGTTCGCCCGCTCAGGCGCGGTGAACTCCCCCCGGGAGGGGCCGGAGCGCCAGACCGGCCCGCGGCGCGGGGTGTAGAGGACGGGCGGTGTCGGGCCGGTCGCCGCGTCGCCCGGCCGTATGTCGACGTTGTAGAACAGGCGCCGGGAGATGCCCAGCTTGTCGATCAGCGCCAGCGTGAGCGGGTGGAAGTCGGGGATGCGCATCGCCCCGGCCTCGGCGTACTGCAGCCGGTCGGCGAAACCGGTCTCGAAGGTCTTGATCCGGCCGCCGATCCGGTTGCCGTTGGCCTCGATGACGGTGACCCGGTGCCCGGCCCGCTTCAGCAGCGTCGCGGCCACCAGGCCGGCGATCCCGGCGCCGACGACAAGGATCTTCTTGGGGGTGCGGGTCCTGGGCAGGCCCTCGTCGATCAGCACCTTGAGGTATTCGAGCTTGAGGTCCGAGCCGTCCTCGCCGACAAGCAGCAGGTCCCGCGCCACCCGCGTGCAGGTGTCCCAGCGCCTTCCGTCGCGCGGTTGCCGCCCGGTGCGCGCGGGAGCCGGATCCGCGAGCGAGACCGCCGCCGCGACCGCCGGTTCGACGGCCGAGCCCACCGCTCCCACGGCGCCCAGCCCGGCCAGCCTGGCGAATCCCCGCCGGTTCATACCTGGCACGACATCCTCCCTTTCGTCGTCACTGAAAGTAGTTGGATGACTACTATCGGTTCACGTCCGGGTCTGCCAGGGTCTTTCCGGTTGTGACTCCAACCGTTCGCTCGGGGCCTGTCTTTCGTGGCTTTTGTCATGGGGGACGTGTGGTCCTCCGGCGAGCGGCTCCGGCTGCGAAGGCCGGGTCGAATCAGCAAAAACCTCTTTTATGGGGCAAAACCCGACAGATCCGTCTTTTGTGGAGTTCTTTCTTGTTTGTGGCGGGAATGGCTAGATAGCCGGCATCTCGTACACCCTGGAGAGAACATTGGACGGATGGACGTTCGAGGGCCAGCCGGGCGCGCTGGGCGACACCGCGGTCACGCTGGTCGAGGGCGGCTCCTTCTGCGTGTGCGCCCGCAACGGCGACATCCTCCCCGGCGGGGCCCAGGGTGTTTACCACGCCGACACCCGGATGCTGTCGCGCTGGGAGCTTCGGGTGGACGAGCTGCCGGTGGAGGCTCTCAGGGTGCTCCCCGCCGAGCCCTACCACGCGACGTTCCTCGGCAGGGCGGGCCCCCGCCCCGGCCGGGCCGAGAGCAGCCTGCTCGTGATCAGGGACCGCTACGTCGGCGGCGGCCTGCGCGAGGACCTGACCCTGCGCAACCTGGCCGGCGAGCCCGCCGGATGCGTGGTGGACATCCACGTCACCTCCGACGTGGCCGACCTGTTCGAGGTGAAGGCCGGCCGGATCCGGCACGTGACCGACGTGGAGATGACACCCGACAGGACGGGACTGCTGATCGTCTCCGCCTGCCGCTCGCGCGGCACCAGGGTGGTGGCCGAGCCGACGCCGTTCGTCGTTCCCGGCCTGCTCATCTTCCGCGTCGTCGTGCCCGCGCGGGGGGAGTGGACCGCCAGCCTGCAGGTCAATCCGATCCTGGAGGGCGAGGAGTCACCCGCGTGGTTCTCCACCCACCACCCGCTGGAGCACGCGGAGCCCGCCAGGCGCCGCGCCGACTGGGAGCGCCTCAGCTCGGTCGTCCTCACCTCCGACCGCCGCCTGGCCCAGGTGCTGGATCGCTCCAGGGAGGATCTCGGAGCGCTGCGGCTCTTCAAGCCCGGCGAGCCGGACGAGCCGCCGACGATCGCCGCGGGCGCGCCGTGGTTCATGACCCTGTTCGGCCGCGACTCGCTGCTGACCTCCTGGATGGCCCTCCCGCTGGACCAGTGCCTGGCGGTGGGCACCCTCAGGCGCCTGGCCGCGCTGCAGGGCACCGTCGACGACCCGCTGACCGAGGAGGAGCCCGGCAAGATCCTGCACGAGCTCCGCTTCGGCACGCAGACCGGTGCCTCGCCGCACGCGGGCCTCGCCTACTACGGCTCGGTGGACTCGACCCCGCTGTTCGTGATGGTCATGGGCGAGCTGCGCCGGTGGGGCATGCACGGGGAGGCCGTCGAGGGGCTCATGCCGAACGTCGAGGCCGCCCTCGACTGGATCCGCAGGTCCTCCGACCCCTTCCTGTCCTACCGGCGCAAGACCGACCACGGGCTGATCAACCAGGGATGGAAGGACTCCTTCGACGGCATCAACTTCGCCGACGGCACCCTCGCCAACCCGCCCATAGCCCTGGCCGAGGTCCAGGGCTATGTCTACGCCGCCTACATCGCCCGCGCCCACTTCGCCCACGAGGTGGGCGACAGCGCCCTTGAGGGGCAGTGGAGGGCCCGCGCGGAACGCGTCAGGGACGCCTTCAACGAGCGCTTCTGGCTGCCGGACCGGGGCTACTACGCCATCGGCCTCGACGGCGCCGGACGCGCCATCGACAGCCTCGCCTCCAACATGGGCCACTGCCTGTGGACCGGCATCGTCGACGAGGACCGGGCCCCCCAGGTCGCCGAGCGGCTGCTCTCGCCGGAGATGTTCACCGGGTACGGGGTGCGGACCCTCGCCACCACCATGGGCGCCTACAACCCGATGAGCTACCACAACGGCTCGGTCTGGCCGCACGACAACGCCCTGGTCGCGGCCGGGCTGATGCGCTACGGCTTCACGGGCGAGGCCAAGCGGATCGCCTTCGGCCTGCTGGACGCGGCCGAGGTCTTCGGCTGGCGGCTGCCCGAGCTGTTCTGCGGGTTCGACCGGGCCGAGTTCACCTGGCCGGTGCCCTACCCCACCTCGTGTTCCCCGCAGGCGTGGGCCGCGGCGAGCCCCGTCCAGCTGGTCAGGAGCCTGCTGCGCCTCGAACCGTGGATCCCGTACGGGCGGGTGTGGCTGGATCCCGTCGACCTGGAGGGCCTGCGGGTCGAGGGGCTGCCGATCGCCGGCTCCAGGGTCACGATCGAGGTCGGCGCGAACGGCGCCACCGTCACCGGGCTGCCCGAGGGGGTCACCCTCGTCAACGAGCCGCGCAACCCGGTGACCGCGGCCCTGCGGCGGGTCCACTGATCGTTTCTCCGTTTCCTCCCGTGTCCTCCCGGATTTCGCGTCCTTCCAGGTTTCGTGTCTCTTCAGGTGAGGTGGCCATGGTTTCTTCGAGAAATGTCCCGGGATGGTCTGACAGCATGCGCATCCTGATCGTCGCGCCGCCCTGGTACGACGTGCCGCCCCAGGGCTACGGGGGCATCGAGTCGATGGTGGCCGGTCTCGTCGCCGGGCTGACCCGGCGCGGGCACGACGTCACGCTGATCGGGGCCGGCCCGGCGGGAACCTCCGCGTGCTTCCTGAGCACCTACGGGCGGGCGCCCTCGGAGCGCATCGGCGAGCCGCTGCCCGAGGTCCTGCACGCCGCCAGGGCGTACGCGATGACCTCGAAGCTCGTCGTGGACGTGATCCACGACCACACCCTGGCCGGGCCGCTGACCGCGCCCGCGCAGGCCGCCCCGACGGTGCTCACCTGCCACGGGGAGGTGGTGGGGGAGTTCGGCGAGTACTACCGGGTCCTCGGCGCCACCGTGTCGATGGTGGCCATCTCCGAGGCCCAGCGGCGCATCGCCCCCGACCTGAACTGGGCGGGGGTGGTCCACAACGCGGTCGACGTCGCGGTCTTCCCCTTCAGGGAGCGCAAGGAGGACTGGGTGCTGTGGCTGGGCCGGTTCAACGAGGACAAGGGCGCCCACCTGGCCATCGACGCCGCCCGCGCGGCGGGGCGGCGCATCCTGCTCGCCGGCAAGCTCACCGAGAAGGCGGAGCACGACTACTTCGACGAGCACGTCAAGCCCCGGCTCGGCCCCGACGCCGAGTACGTCGGCGAGGCCGACACCGCGCGCAAGCACGAGCTGCTGGGGGCGGCCAGGTGCCTGATCTTCCCGATCCTCTGGGAGGAGCCGTTCGGCATGGTCATGATCGAGGCCATGGCCTGCGGCACACCCGTGGTCGCCCTCTGCAGGGGTGCCGTGCCCGAGGTGATCGTGGACGGGGTCACCGGATTCATCCGGGGCGCCCCCGCGGAGCTCCCCGCCGCCATCGAGGCGACGGGCGCGCTCGACCCGAACGCCTGCCGTTCCCGCGTGGAGCGCTTCTTCGGGGTGGAGGTGATGGCCCGCTCGTACGAGGCGATCTACCGCAGGGCGATCGCCGGGTTGCCGAAGCGGACGGGGGAGAACGGGCGCGGGGGCTTCGGGGAGAGCAGGGACCTGGCCATGCCCGTCAACTGAGACGCGCTCTATGGTGGATCGCGGCACAGGGATCATGACACGGTCGATCACCGCGCGGCCCGCGGGTCCCGGCGGAAGGCGGAAGGACGTCCATGGGTGAGTTCGTGCGGGTGGAGGCGGCCGACGGGGTCGCGACGATCAGGCTCGACCGGCCGAAGATGAACGCGCTCAACCGGCAGGTCCAGTTGGAGATCGCCGAGTGCGCCCGGCAGGTGGACGCCGACGACGACGTGTACGCCGTGGTCGTCTACGGGGGGAAGGTCTTCGCGGCCGGGGCCGACATCAAGGAGATGGCCGACATGTCGTACGCCGACATGGCGGTCCACTCGCAGGTCCTGCAGAACTGCTTCACCGCCGTCGCGAGGATCGGCAAGCCCGTCGTCGCGGCCGTGACCGGCTACGCGCTCGGCGGCGGCTGCGAGCTGGCCCTGTGCGCCGACGTCAGGATCGCCGGGGAGTCGGCCAAGCTGGGCCAGCCGGAGATCCTGCTCGGGATCATCCCCGGCGCGGGCGGCACCCAGCGGCTGCCCCGGCTGATCGGCCCGGCCCGGGCCAAGGACCTCATTTTCACCGGGCGCCACGTGCCCGCCGCCGAGGCGCTGGGCCTCGGCCTGGTGGACCGGGTCGTCCCCGACGAGGACGTGTACACCGAGGCCCTCGCGTACGCCGCCCGGTTCGCGGGAGGTCCCGCCCTGGCGCTGCGCGCCGCCAAGAAGGCCGTGGACCGCGGCCTGGAGACCGATCTCGACACCGGCCTGGAGATCGAGCGCCTGCAGTTCTCCGGGCTGTTCGCCACCGACGACGCGGGGATCGGCATGCGAGCCTTCTCCGAGAGGTCGAAGGCGGAGTTCACCGGACGCTGACATGTCCGCCGGACCGGCCGATCTTGTCGGGATTGGTCCTGGCCGATTGAGGAATGCCGGTATCGTGCCGGATTATGGTGCGGTTGGTGAAGCGCGCGCTGGTGCCCGCCCCGCTGCGGCGGGCGGTTCTCGGCTGGTTCGACTCCCGGTACATCTCCAGGGCCGACCACCGGCAGGACGTCAAGGACGCCCTCTGGGAGGTTCAGACGCTGGCGAGGGAGGTCACCTCGCTGCGCGCGGAGGTCGTCGAGCTTCGCGCGCGGGTGGCCGGAGTCAAGCTCGACCCGGCGCGGGCCGGGCGCTGGGACGACGCCCACCGGCTGGCCCAGGAGACCGCGGTCGCGCTGGACGGGGTGCTCCGGAACGAGGTTCTGCTCTGGCAGGCCGTGGACCGCGCCACCGGGACCGCCGGGGCCGCGGGAAGCACGGGAAGCACGGGGGGCGCCGCGTGAGAGTGGCCTGGACGGCCGACGGAGGCACCTGGCACCTGGTGTTCCGGCTGGACCCCGAGGACGACGTCACCGGCCTCTGCGCCGACGGCCAGCCGCTGAAACTGGCCACGAACACCTTCAGGGTCGAGCTGCCGCGGGTACCGCGTGACATCCATCCCGACCTGCTCGCCCTCGCCGCGTGGACCGTGATCGCACCGTGGACCCGGCGCCGTGTCACCTTCGACCGGCCGATCTCGCCGGAGCTCGCCGGGGCGATCGGCGACGGCTGGGGGGTCGAGGCCGGTCCCACCGGGACCACCGGGACGCGGGCGCGCTCCGGCGGCAGGCTGGCGATCTCCTACAGCGGCGGGGCCGACTCGGTCGCCGTGGCCGCGATGCTGCCCGACGCGCCGTTCGTGCACTTCCAGCGGGTCTCCCACCCGCGCGTGCCCAACCGGTGGACCCACTACCGCTCCGACGTCCTGGCCTCGCTGGCGGGGAAGACCGGCCGCGAGCTGACCGTCGTCCGCTCGGACCTGGAGTTCACCCTCGCCGAGCCCCGACCCGGCTACCCCGAGCACCACGCGGTCGCCGCGGGCGCGCTGCTGATGGCCGACGAGCTCGACCTGGGAGGCCTGGCCTTCGGCTACGAGCTGGGGTCGCGCTGGCTGGGGGGCGCCCGCTACGTGCACCGCTACACGCCCGACAACCTGATGTGGGCCCCGCACGGCGCCTGGGGACGGGCGTTCGCCGCCGCCGGGCTGCACATCGTGCTCCCGGTGGGCGGGGTGAGCGAGGCCGTCACGATGCGGCTCGCCCTCGGCTCCGAGCTGCGCGAACAGCTCCGCTGGTGCCTGCGCGGGGTGGGCGGCCCCTGCGGGATCTGCGGCAAGTGCCTGTACAAGGAGCTCATCCAGGCCGCCGTCGAGCGCCGCCCGCTGCGCACCACGATCACCGCGGGCCGCCCGGTCGCCCGCAAGTGGCAGCAGCCGCCCCCGTACGGGGGGCAGGAGATGATCGAGTACGGCTGCGCCCGGGTGCCCGGCATCGAGGACACGGTCTTCGCCGCGGCGGCGCGGTACCTTCGCGCGACCGAGTCGTCCACCGCCTGGCTGGACCGCTGCTACCCGCCCGCGGTCGCGGAGATTCCCGAACCGTGGCGCAAGCAGGTTCACGACTTCGTGGACGGGGAGATCGGTTTCATGAGCGAGGAAGAGGCGCGTCGCGTCGAGACGTGGGGTGCGGCGTGAAGGTCTACGTCTCGGTCGACATGGAAGGTGTCACCGGACTGACCGACCCCGAGGAGATGCACGCCGGGGGCCGGGGCTACGAGCGCGGCTGCGAGCTGATGACCGGCGACGCCAACGCGGTCGTCGAGGGGGCGTTCGACGCCGGCGCCACCGCCGTGCGCGTCAACGACGCCCACGGCTCGACCAAGAACCTCAGGATCGACCTCCTCGACGAGCGGGCGACCCTGCTGCGGGGGCCCGGCAAGCCGCTGCGGATGGGACAGGGGCTCGACGCGAGCTACCGGGCGGCCTGCTTCGCCGGCTACCACGCGCGGGCCGGCGTCCAGCACGGCGTGCTCAACCACACCTGGATGGGCAAGGAGATCCACAACATCTACCTCAACGGCGAGGTCTGCGGGGAGACCCGCCTCGTCGCCTCCTTCGCCGGGACGCTCGGCGTGCCGGTGGTCCTGGTGACCGGGGACGAGGCCGTCTGCGAGGAGGCCAGGGAGCTGCTCGGCGACGTGGAGACCGTCGCGGTCAAGAAGGGCATCGACAGGTTCTCCGCCGAGCTCCTGCCGCCCGCCGTCGCCCATGCCCGCATCCGCGAGGCCGCGGCCCGCGCGCTCGACCGGGTGGCCGACTTCCGCCTCTGCGCCCCCGAGCCGCCGTTCACCCTCGGCGTCGAGTGGAACTCCACCGCCATCGCCGCCGGATGCGCGATCATCCCCGGCGTGACGGCGGCGGGTCCGCGGCACACGGAGTTCACCACCGACGACTTCTCGCAGATCATGGCCCTCCTGGGGGTCTTCGCCACGATCGGCGGCCACGTCGCCTGCGGCAGCGGCGCGTACGGCTGACGGCTGACCCTTCCCATGCCCGCTCGATGTCCTTTTCGATACCCTTCCGCCCCCCGGCTCCTCGATCCGGATAACCTGCGACGCGCGGTTCCCCTCAACCCGGTTCCCCTCGCCCCGGCTCTTTCCGACCCGGCGACTCCCTTCGACCCGACGGTGCCCGATGTCCTTTGACGACCCCCATGAGTGACGAGACCGGCCCCGCGCGGGCCGACGCCGCCTCCCCCTCCGCGGTGACCACCGCCGCCGCGCCCGCCACGGGAGAGGGCCTGACGCGCAGGGCGCTGCTGGTCGGCGTGGGCGCGGCCGGGGGCGCCGGCGCCATGTTCGCGGCCATGGGCGCGCTCGGCCTCGCCCCGGAGTCCCAGGACAGGAACTTCACGCCCCCGCAGCGCTCCGACTTCTCCCTCACCGGCAGGGCGGCGGCCAAGGTGGTCGTCCTGGGCGCGGGCATCGCCGGGCTGACCTGCGCCTACGAGCTGGGCAAGGCCGGGTACGACTGCACGGTCCTGGAGGCGTCCGGCCGGGTGGGCGGCAGGAACCTCACGCTGCGTGCGGGCGACCGGCTGGACGAGCTGGGCGGCGAGACGCAGACCGCGGCGTTCGAGGAGGGCACCTATTTCAACGCGGGGGCCGCGCGGATCGCGCCGTGGATGGTCACCATGGACTACTGCCGCGAGCTGGGCGTACCCGTCGAGATCTTCGTCAACAACAACGCCTCGGCATACGTCTACACGCGGGGCATGACCGCCCCGGTCCGGGCGCGCGCGGCCCGCGCGGACCTGTACGGCTACGTCGCGGAGCTGCTGGCCAAGGCGAGCAACGCGGGCGCGCTGAACCGTCGTCTGACCGGGGAGGACCGTGAGCGGCTGGCGGAGTTCCTGCGGCGTTTCGGCGACCTCGGCCCCGACCTCGCCTACCGGCGGGACTCCAGGCGGCGAGGGTTCGAGACCTATCCCGGGGTGGACGAGGGCGTCTCCGTGGGCCCGGCCTCCTCGCTGCGCGACGTGCTCGCCGCGGGCACCGGCAGGTACGTCACCATGGACTTCGGCTACGACCAGGTCATGCCCATGTTCCAGCCGGTGGGCGGCATGGACACCATCACCGGCGCGCTCGCCGACGCGGTCGGCCGCGACAGGATCAGGACGGGCACGCCGGTCACCGGGATCAAGAACCTGCCCGACGGCGTGGAGGTCACCCACCGGAGCGGCACCGGGAACGGCGTCGTGCGCGCCGACTACTGCGTCGCGACCCTGCCGCCCCACCTGCTCGCGCGCCTGCCGCACAACCTCGGCACCCCGGTCACCGCCGCGCTCCGCACGCCCGTACCCGTCTCCGCCGGCAAGATCGGGCTGGAGTACGGGAGGCGCTGGTGGGAGATCGACGACCGCATCTACGGCGGCGCCTCCGAAACGGACCTGGACATCACCCACATCTGGTACCCCTCCTACGGCTTTCATTCCCGCGGCGGCCTGGTGGTCGGCTACTACAACGTCGAGGAGAACGCCGAGACGTACACCGGGCTCTCCCACCGCGAGCGACGGAACCGCGCGCTCACCCAGGGCAAGAAGATCCACGGGGAGAAGTACCGCGCCGAGCTGCGCTCCAGCGTCTCGATCGCCTGGCGGCGCCAGCCGTACATCGAGGGCGGCTGGGCGAGCTGGCCCTCCTTCGACGCCGCCTTCGACCTGCTGCAGCGCCCGGCGGGCCGGGTCTACTTCGCCGGTGACTGGCTCACGCACCTGACCGCCTGGCAGGCCGGTGCCATGGAGTCCGCGAGGAGAGCGGTCACCGATCTGCACCACCGGGTGCTCCAGGCGACCTCCTGAGTGTCACCCCGCGGCCGTAAAGTCTTCGGTGCGAGAGAATTTCCGAGGGAAATCCTAGGGAGACGAGACGGCGATGGCGATCGGGACGTTGGACTGGACGAGTGCCGCGGAGCGGCCGGACCTGCTGGCCGAGCCGGTGGCACGGGCGATCGGCGGGCTTGACGGGGTCGCCGGGCTTGACGGGGTCGGCGGGATCGGCGGGATCGGCGGGATCACCGTCGCCGAGATCGACCCGGAGCTAGCCGACACGGCGGCCTTCTGCGAGCGTTACGGCGTGGGCATGGGCGAGTCGGCCAACTGCGTGATCGTGGCGGCCAGGCGCGCGGGGGAGACCCGCTACGCGGCGTGCATGGTGCTCGCCACCATGAGGGCCGACGTCAACGGTGTGATCCGGCGCCACCTGGACGCGCGGAAGATCTCGTTCGCGCCGATGGACGACGCGGTCACGCTGACCGGCATGGAGTACGGCGGGATCACCCCGCTCGGGCTGCCCGAGGACTGGCCCGTGCTGGTCGACGAGGCGGTGGCGGCCCACCCGGAGGTCGTGATCGGCAGCGGCGTCCGCCGCTCCAAGCTGGCCGTGCCCGGTTCCCTGCTGGCCGGGTTGAAGACGGCGCAGGTTCTCCACCTGGCGAACTGAAGCGGAAATGAGATTAAGTAGAAGCGGGAATCGGGAAACCGCCGAGGTTCTGTGAACGTTATTCAGTCGGAAAATGTGGCCCGATGGTTCATCTCGTGGGCGGGGTCTAAGCCGATATGGTGCTTCATGCCATGAATCAGGACGACCGATTGGGCCCTTACCGGCTGCTGCGGCGGCTCGGTGAGGGCGGTATGGGTGTGGTTCACCTAGCCGTCGACCCGCAGGGCCGGCAGGTGGCGGTGAAGGTCCTCCGCGCGGAGGTGGCGGGCGACGACGTCGCGCGTCGCCGTCTTTCGCGTGAGGTCGAGACGATGCGGCGGGTGCGCAGCGAGTACATCGCGGAGGTCCTCGACGCCGATGTGACCGGCCACCGCCCCTACATCGTGACGCGCTACGTCGCGGGCAGGCCGCTGGACGAGGTCATCAAGCAGGACGGCCCCATGGAGCTGCCCGCGCTGCTGCGGGTCGCGCACGGGGTGGCGTCGGCGCTGGCCGCCGTCCACTCGGTCGGGGTGATCCACCGTGACCTGAAGCCCGGCAACGTCCTCATCCTGGACGGCGAGCCGGTCCTCATCGACTTCGGCATCGCGCAGGCCGTCGACGCAACCCGGCTGACCCAGACCGGCATGTTCATCGGCACGCCCGGCTACCTCGCCCCCGAGATCATCGAGGGGCACGAGGCCGGGCCCGAGGTCGACGTGCACGCCTGGGCGGGCACCCTGGTCTTCGCCGCCACCGGTCTGCCGCCCTTCGGCAAGGGCACGCTGGAGATGATCTTCTACAACATCACCGCGGGCAAGGCGAACGTCGACGCCGTTCCCCCGGCGCTCCAGCCGGTCCTGCGGGCCGCCCTGCAGCGCGATCCGGCCAGGCGGCCCGCCGCCGCCGAGCTGGCGAAGCAGGTGGGACGCCTGCTGCCCGGCTCCGGCAGGCCCCGGGTGCCCGACGAGATCACCACGGTCGCGGAGTTCGACGACTCCGCCCCCGGCTCCCGCGGTCCGGGCACGCCGGGCCGTCCCGGTGCCTTCGGCGTCCCCGGCGCGCGGACCGGCCAGGGAGACCAGCCCGGTCAGAGCGGTCAGAGCGGCCGACCCGTTCAGAGCGGTCAGAGCGCCCCGCCGGTCCCGCGCGTCCCCGGACGCCAGGGCGCCGCGGTCGACGAGCCCGGCGACGTGCCGACCCCGGTGGCGTCACGCCCCGCGGTCCAGCAGCCCACCCGGCCTCCCGTTCCCGCGGCCCAGCCCCACGAGTACGTATCGCTGCTCGGCGAGGAGCAGCCCGACCCGTGGCCCACCCGCCGGGTGACGCCCGAAGAGCTGCGCCAGGCCGCGGCGGCCCAGCAGGCCGCGCACGACCTGCCCACCGGCATGCTCGCCCCCGAGGACGTCCCGACCCGCGGCCCCGGCGTCGCCCAGGGGCCCGTGCCCGGTCCGTCCCTTCCCTCCCACGACCAGGGCGCCACGGCGCCGGTCCCCGACGGGGACATCCCCACCCAGCGGGTCCGCCCCCAGGACCTGCAGGAATACATCCGCCAGTACAACAACCAGCAGGGCCAGCAAGGTCAGCAGAGCCGGCAGGGTCAGCAGGGTCAGCAGGGCCGGTCGCCGCAGCCCGGTGGCCAGCCTCCGTCGCCCTACCCGCAGCGGCAGGCCCCCTTCGACCAGCAGCAGACCCCGCACGTCCGCAATCCCACGCCGCCGCCCTACCCCTACCCGCACCCCCAGCCGCAGCAGCAGTCCCAGCAGCAGCCCCAGCAACACGCCCGGCAGCCCCAGCAGCCCGTGCCGGCGGCGCTGCACCCCGGCCAGCGGCCGGGGCACGCGTTGCAGCGTTCCAAGGCGTACGGGGTGGCGAGCGTGCTGATGCTGGTCATCATGACGGTCGCGGCGGTCATCGCCCCGGTGATCGTCGCCGCGCTGGCGATCCCGGTGGCGATCCTGCTGCGCGCCGCCGACATCGCCCAGCCGGCGCTCAGCGGCCGCAGGGCCGCGGGCGCGGCGGCGGCCGACGTCTTCCGGGTGCTCGGCCAGCCCGCCGCGCTCCTGAAGTCGATCGGCATCACCATCGCCCTCGTGCCGTACGCGCTGATCCTCGGCCTGCCGGTGACGCTCCTGCTCGCCGTGCTGGTCGGAGGCATGCCGGAGACCAACGCGCTGAGCTGGGGCGTGGCCGTCGCGATCTGGACCGTCTGCGCCGGACCGGGTGTGGAGGGCCCCAGCCGCCAGATGCGACGTACGCTGGCATCACTGCTGCCGTCGCGCGGCGCGGCCATGATCGTCGCCGCGGTGCTGGCGGCGGTGGCGGCGCTGATGGTCTTCCTGGCGATCGGCACCGTGGGAGACAGGGCACGACCGGCGGTGTGGACGCCGGTCGACGTCGGAACGGTGGTGCACGAACTGAAGGACCTACGAAAGAAGGCGGCGTGATGACCGGCGACACGCGGGCGCCCGAGAGGCTGGGTCCGTACCGCCTGCTCAGGAAGATCGGCGAGGGCGGCATGGGCGTCGTCCATCTCGGGCTCGACGAGGACGGGCGCGAGGTGGCCGTCAAGGTCCTGCACCCGCACGTGGCCGCCGACCTCAAGGCTCGCGACCGGCTCACCCGCGAGGTGGAGACCATGCGGCGGGTGCGCAGCCCGCACGTCGCCGAGGTGCTCGACGCCGAGCTGACGGCCAAGCAGCCCTACATCGTGACCCGGTTCGCCCCGGGCCGCACGCTGGAGGAGACCGTCCTCGAGGACGGCCCGCTTTCGCCCGACCAGCTCATCCGGCTGGCGCGGGGCATGTGCGCGGCGCTGGTGGCCATCCACGCCGCCGACGTCATCCACCGCGACTTCAAGCCGTCCAACGTGATGATCGTCAACGGTGACCCGCTGGTCATCGACTTCGGCATCGCGCACCTGGTCAACGCGACCCGGCTGACCCAGACCGGCATGTTCGTCGGCACGCCCGGCTATCTCGCCCCGGAGATCATCCGCGACTCCGAGATCACCCAGGCGGCCGACGTGCACGCGCTGGCCTCGACGGTCTTCTTCGGCGCGACCGGCAAGCCGCCGTTCGGCACGGGCAGCTTCGAGGTCGTCTGCTTCAACATCATGGAGGGCCGGGCCAACGTCGACCTGGCCCCCGCGTGGCTGCGGGGCTGGCTGCGGCGGGCACTGGCCGTCGATCCCGTCGCCCGGCCGTCCGCGACGGATCTGCACCGGATGGCCCGCGCCCTCGACCCGAGCGTGACGGCCTTCCAGGAGACGCCGCCCACCGCCGTCCTCGACGGCGGGACGAAGGTCCTCAACACCGACGGCACCAGGATTCTGGACGGTCAGACCCCGTCCTCGTCCAAGTCCCCGTCCCCGCCGCCGAGGAACGGCACCCGCGCCCTGCCGCAGGACGACGGTTACTCCGACCTGCTCCCGCCGGTCGAGTACGCCAAGCCGGAGCGGCGCGAGCGCAGGTCCGGCCAGGAGCAGGGCCGGGCGTCCGGCGCGACGGCCCCGCCCCCGTACGTCCCGGCGTCCAAGCCGCTGCCCTACGTCCCCGCGCCGCCCTCGGCGCAGGCCAGGGCCGCGGCCCCGCCGCCCTTCGCCGACCAGCGGGTGGCCGGATACCCGGCGCCGCCGCCGAGCGGCCAGGCGAGGCCCTACCCGCCGCCGGTCCAGTCACGGCCGCACACCCCTGCGCAGGAGCGGCCCGCGCCGCGCACCCCGCCGCAGGAGCGCTACCGTGCCGGCCACCCGCTGGCCGCGGTGCTGCTGCTGACGATCGTGGTGGCGCTGGCCTGCATGCTGCCCGTGGTGGTGAGCGTGTTCGCGCTGGCCGCCGCGCTCTGCCTGCGGGTGGGCGAATACCTCTTCGGTGACCTGGTCCAGCGCCGCTCCATCCGGGGCAGCAGCGCCACCGACCCGTTGCTCGCGCTGATCGGCACCCCGTGGGCGCTGATCAGGGCCGCGTTCGGGACGCTGGTCACCGGGTTGCTGTCCGCCATGTTCGGCATGTGCGTGTGGGGGGTCCTCGTCTTCGCCGGGGACATGAACAGGAACTTCGCGGCCGCCTACGCCGCGGGCGCCTTCGTGGCGGGGCTGTTCGTCCTGCCCGGCGGCGGCAAGCCCCGCAAGGCCGTCGCCCGGGTGCTGAGCGGGGTCATCCGCAGCCCCGGCGCGGGCATGGTGACCACGATCGTGCTGGGCACGCTGGCGTTCTTCGCGGTGATGGGGGCGCTGAGCGTGGTCCCGACCTTCTCCCCGTGGCAGCCGCCGACCGAGGTCGTCAAGGACCTCACGTCGCAGTGGCGGCAGTCGGCGAACGAGGGCACGATGGGCGCGCTCGACCTCGTCGGGGGGCTCTTCGACGACCTGATGACCAGCCTCGGCCTCGGATTCCTGACATTCTGGAAGTAACGGGCTTGCCGCCAGGTTTTTCCCGGCCGCCGACCGGTGCGCGACGGCCCTCTCTGCTGCACGATGGAGGGGACCAGCCGGAAGGAGTCGCATGGTTGCGCCGGACGGTGAACGTCTTGGCCCCTACCGCCTGCTGTCGAGACTGGGCGCCGGAGGTTTCGGCGAGGTCCACCTGGCGCTGGACCCCGAGGGGCGCACGGTGGCGGTCAAGATCCTGCATCCCCACGTCGCGGCGGACGAGACGGCCCTGACCAGGCTGGCCCGCGAGGTCGAGACGATGCGGCTGGTCCAGGGCCCGCGTGTCGCCGAGATCCTGGACGCCTCCCTGGAGGGGCCCCGCCCCTATCTGGTCACCCGTTACGTGCAGGGCCGCCCGCTCGGCGCGCTGGTGGCCGCCGACGGGCCGGTCGTCGGCGACGCTCTCGTACGGCTGGCGCGCGGCCTGGCCGAGGCGCTGGCCACCGTGCACGCCGCCGGCGTGGTGCACCGGGACCTCAAGCCCGCCAACGTGATCCTGACCGACGGCGAGCCGGTCGTCATCGACTTCGGCATCGCCTTCGCGCTCGACTCGCCCTCGGTCACCGCCTCGGGGGCCGTGCTCGGCACGCCCGGCTATCTGGCGCCCGAGGTGCTGGAGGGCACCGAGTCCGGTTCCGAGGCCGATGTCTTCGCCTTCGGGGCGACGTTGGCGTACGCGTCCACGGGACGGCACCCCTACGGCACGGGCCCGGCGTCGGCGATCGGATACCGCGTCGTCCACCGCCCTCCCGACCTCGACGGCGTTCCCGACCGGCTGGAGCCGACGCTTCGGGAGTGCCTGCTGCGCGACCCCGCCGCCCGGCCCTCCGCGGACACGCTCGTGGCGCGGCTGGGCGGCACACCCGCCGTACGGCCGGCCGGGTACCACCGCGACCCCGCCGATGCCCGGAAGGCCGCCAGGGCCGAGGGCGCGTGGCACCGGCCGGCCGCGTTCCGTGACCCCCCGCCGTTCACGGAGGCGGGTCTCCCGGATCCCGCGCCGTTCCCGGAACCCCGGCCCTCGGACGTCCCGGTGCCGAAGGCCAGGCGGTCGCGCGACTCCGAGGAGAGCGGGGTGCGGGATCTCGGCACCAGGGAGTGGCGGCCAGGGCAGCCGCGCCCGCCGGCGGGCAGGCCCTCGCCCGAGGAGGCCCTGGAACGCCGCAGGGTCGTCCTGCACCGCCGCTGGGTCGTCGGCACCGGCCTGCTCGTCTCCCTGATGGCCGCGACCGCCAGGGAGCCGCTGCCCGAGGTGGCGCTGCTGCTCCTGACCGGGTACGGCTCGGTGATGCTCGTCGACGCGGGCATCGCCCTGTTCGCCCGCCGGAACCGTGGGCGCATGATCCTCGACCTGGCCGCCGGGGCCGGGGCCGTCGCGCTGGGGGCGGTCCTGAGCACGTTCTTCAGCACGCTCACCCTGGCCCTGGCGCTGGGCACCGTCGTCTTCGTCCTGATCGCGATCCTGGCGGGCAGTTAGCGCGGGCGTGAACCGCGGTGGGGGCCGTACGCGTGGCGGGGAGCCCGCGCGCGAATACCGGAATATAGTTCGGTATGGTAGGGGCAGGGTCCTGGGGGAAGGCTACGACTGCCCGGCGCGAGCCGTGCAACCTGGTGGTTTGCGCCTAAGCTACCGATGGGTAACATAATTGCGGGGGGCCGGGGCGGGCACGTACCGACCGGGCCACCCGATGCCACACCGCCCCAGGGCACCTGGCAGTCTTGGCAGCGCGTGCACGTACCCCGCGTGCACGTACCGCATCCGGCGTCAACCGCAGCGACGCGGTGGCGTACGCGAACACGGGAGGTCGGCCACCGGCCATGAACATCGTCGTCTGCGTGAAGCAGGTCCCCGACACGGCGACCGAGCGCAAGCTGAAGTCCGATGACAATACGCTCGACCGCGACGCCGCCGACGGCGTCATCAACGAGCTGTGCGAATACGCGGTCGAGGAGGCGCTGCGCCTGAAGGAGGCGCACGGCGGTGAGGTGACCGTCCTCACCATGGGCCCCGCCAAGGCGAGCGACACCATCCGCAAGGCCCTGGCCATGGGTGCCGACAAGGCCGTCCACCTGGTGGACGACGCGCTGCACGGCTCGGACGCCCTGGGCACCTCCCACGCCCTGGCACAGACCCTGAAGAAGATCGGTTTCGATCTGGTCGTGCTCGGTTCGGAGTCGACGGACGCCCGCACCGGCGTCCTCGCCGCCATGCTGGCCGAGCGCCTCGGCGTGCCGCAGCTCACCTTCGCCAATCAGGTGCAGGTCAACGAGGGCTCCATCTCCATCCAGCGTGTCACCGACTACGGTTACGACCGCGTCGAGGCCTCGCTGCCCGCCGTCGTCTCCGTCGTGGAGAAGATCAACGAGCCGCGTTACCCGTCCTTCAAGGGCATCATGGCCGCCAAGAAGAAGCCGGTCGAGAAGCTCGGCGTCGCCGACGCCGAGATCGACGCCTCCCAGGTGGGCCTGGCCAGCTCCTGGAGCGAGGTGGTCGACTTCGCGGTCGCCCCGCCTCGCGCCGCGGGCACGGTCGTCAAGGACGAGGGCGACGGTGGCGTGAAGGCCGCCGACTTCCTCGCGTCGAAGAAGTTCGTCTGAGAGCGGGGGTTAGCTGAGATGTCCGAGATTCTCGTTCTGGTCGAGCATGTCGAGGGCCAGGTCAAGAAGGTCACCCTTGAGCTGCTGACGCTGGCCAGGAGGCTGGGCACCCCGGCGGCGGTCTGGACGGGCGCGGGCTACTCTCCCGAGGCCCAGGCCAGGCTGGCCGAGTACGGTGCCGAGAAGATCTACCTGGCCGACTCCGCCGAGGTCAGCGACTACGTCGTGGCCCCCAAGGCGGAGCTGCTGGCCCACCTCGTAGCCGAGAGGTCGCCGGCCGCGGTGCTCGTCGCCGCGACGGCCGAGGCCAAGGAGATCGCCGGCCGCCTCGCCATCAAGATCGACTCCGGTGTGCTCACCGACGTCGTGGGCATCGAGGACGGCCTGGTCGCCGACCAGTCCATCTTCGGCGGCGGCGTCAACGTCCGGTCGCGCGTGACCAAGGGCACCCCGATCGTCGCGGTGCGCCCCAACGCCACCCCCGTCGAGGCCGTCGCGGGCGCGGGCACCGAGGAGCGCGTCGCCTTCACCGTGTCCGACGCCGCCAAGGGCGCCAGGATCGTGGAGCGGGTCAAGGAGGAGAAGGGCGCGCGCCCGGAGCTCACCGAGGCCGCGATCGTGGTCTCCGGTGGCCGGGGTGTCGGCTCGGCCGAGAAGTTCTCGATCATCGAGGAGCTGGCCGACTCGCTCGGCGCGGCCGTCGGCGCCTCCCGCGCAGCCACCGACGCCGGTTGGTACCCGCACCAGTTCCAGGTCGGCCAGACCGGCAAGACCGTCTCGCCGCAGCTGTACATCGCGGCGGGCATCTCCGGGGCCATCCAGCACCGGGCCGGCATGCAGACCGCCAAGACGATCGTCGCGATCAACAAGGACCCCGAGGCGCCGATCTTCGAGCTCGCCGACTTCGGTGTCGTGGGCGACCTGCACCAGATCGTCCCGCAGCTGACCCAGGAGGTCACCAAGCGTAAGTGACCGGCCAGGTCACGGCGTGTCTCCCGGTTGTCCGGACGGTGAGAACGCGAGAGGGCGCCGCACGTGTCGTGCGGTGCCCTCTCGTGTTCCGGCGGGCTCCCGGCCGGGGGCCCGCCGGGGTCAGGCCGCCATGGAGAGTTCGCGCCTGGGGGTCTCCAGCGGGACGGTGACCGCGCGGGAGCGGGGCAGGAACCACGCGACCGCGGCGATCAGGACGCCGAGCACCACGGCGATGCCGAGGCCCACCCTGAGCGTGACCAGGTCGGAGAGGAAACCGACGATCACGGGGCCGAGCAGCAGTCCCGCGTAGCCCATCGCGCCGGTCTGGGCGATGGTCGGCCCGGGACTGCCGGTCGCGCCGCCCGCCAGGGACATGGCCATCGGCGAGACCGTCGCCACGGCCACGCCCACGAACAGCATGGCCGAGATGGCGATCGGCGCCGTGGGGGCCGTGATGACGACGGCGAAGGTCGCGGCGGTGGCCAGGCCCGAGGCGACCATCATGCCGCGGGCGCCGAAGCGGACCTGGACGCGGTCACCGGCCAGGCGCCCGGCCAGCATGCCCGCCTCGAAGATCGGGTAGCCCAGCGCGGCGAGCGCCTCCGGCGCACCCAGCACGTTCCGCAGGTACAGGCCGTTCCAGTCGGCGACCGTACCCTCCACCATGAACGCGCAGAAGGCGATCACGCCGAGCAGGTAGACCACCGGGGGCATCCGGCGGCGGGGCGCCGCGGGGGCGCCCCTCTCGCGGCCGGGGGCCGTCACCGGGTCGGGCAGGTAGGAGCGGCTGACGAGGGCCGCCACGGGGAGCGCGAGCAGGGCGACCAGGGCCAGGTGGACCGTGATCGAGAGTCCCGCCGCGATCGCCGCGGTGCCCAGCAGGCCCGCGGAGATCGCTCCCACGCACCACCCGGCGTGCATGCCGTTCATCAGCGGGCGGCCGTAGGCGCGCTCGACCGCCGATCCCTGCGCGTTCATCGCGACGTCCACCGCGCCGAACGCCATGCCGAACAGGCCGCTCGCGGCCAGGGCCAGCGGGAACGACGGCGCCACCGCGAGCAGCGCCAGGGTGATCGCGGTCAGGGGGGCCGCGACCCGCAGGATGCTCCGGCTGCCGAAACGTGCCATCACCCCGCGCATCGACTGCATGGTAATGAGCGCTCCCAGCCCCCACACGAGGAGGGTGACGCCCACCGACGCCTCGGACAGGCCGAGTTTGTCGGAGAGCGCCGGAATGCGCACGGTCATCGATCCGCACAGCAGTCCGGCGAGCACGAATGTGAGAACCGCCCCGGTTCGAGCCGCTCTCAGGTCGCGGGTCATGACTCAATCCCTTCAATAAATGTTTTGACAAACCGGGAAACGGGCACACCAAAGTCGGTCGCTTTCGCGCGTGCGAAAGCGACCACCAATCTTTGTGAGTGTTTCCCCTGGTCAGGCGAATGATCAGACGGGTGCCCGCCGGTCGGCGCGCCGTGGCGCCAAAGTGATCAGCCGGGCAGGGTGATCAGCTGGGAAGCAGGGCCAGCAGGCGCTGTTTCAGCTCCTCGAAGTGCTCGGCGTCGTAGAGGTCGGGGTCGTGGCTCGCCACGTCCCACAATCCCTCGCAGGCCAGGCGCACGATCTGTGCCGCCCCCGGGTCGGGCTCGCTGTCGAGCCCCTCACGGTGCCACCTGGCCATCGCCATCCGCAGCGGCGCCAGAAGATAGAGGTTGCCGGAGGCTCCCGTCACCACGGCCCAGCGTCGCAGCCTGCCGCTCTGCACGGCGGCGAACGTGGCCGCCAGGTAGTTCTTGGTGTAGGTGTCGTGGCCCTGAGTGGCGACGAGCTCGTCGAACTCCTCGATCAGCCGCTCGACCATGCCCTTGATCAGGGCTTCCTTCGTGCCGAAGTGGTAAAGCAGGCCGCCCTTGCTGCATCCGGCGCGCTCCGCCACGGTCGCCAGGGTGAGCGCCTGAGAGCCCTGGTCGCAGAGCAGATCCTCTGCCGCGTCCAACAGCTCTTCCCGTCTCATGGCAGTTACTGTACCGTCTGGACGGTTTAGTGGTCAACTCCGGGCTCAGGCCCTCCAACGGCGCGGATACGCTTGGAAGGTTGACAGCGAGTTGGGGGAGGGGAATGCGGCCGTGAAGTCCGCCTATCTCGATCACGCGGCGACCACGCCGATGCTTCCCGAGGCGATCGAGGCGATGACAGCCCAACTCGGCCAGGTCGGCAACGCGTCCTCCCTGCACGCCGCCGGCCGCCGCACCCGCCAGGTCGTGGAGGAGTCGCGGGAGACCATCGCCGCCGCGCTCGGCGCCAGGCCCAGCGAGGTCGTCTTCACCGCGGGCGGCACCGAGGCCGACAACCTCGCCGTCAAGGGCCTGTACTGGGCCCGCCGCGCCGGGGGCGCCGACAGGATCCTGATCAGCGCGGTGGAGCACCACGCCGCTCTGGACCCCGCGTACTGGCTGCGCGCCCACCAGGGCGCGACCGTCGAGCCGCTCGAGGTCGACGAGTTCGGCCGGGTGCACCCGCAGACCCTCCGCGACGCCATCGAGCGCGACCCGGCCAATGTCGCCCTGGTCAGCGTCATGTGGGCCAACAACGAGGTCGGCACCGTCCAGCCGGTCCACGCGCTCGCCGCGATCGCCGGGGAGTACGGCATCCCCTTCCACACCGACGCGGTCCAGGCCGTCGGCCAGCTTCCCGTGGCCTTCGCCGACTCCGGGGTCGACGCGCTGACGCTCTCCGGGCACAAGGTCGGCGGCCCGATGGGCGTCGGCGCCCTGCTGCTCGCCCGGGGCGTCGACCCGGTGCCGGTGCTGCACGGCGGCGGCCAGGAGCGCGACGTCCGCTCCGGCACGCTCGACGCCCCCTCCGTCGCCGGTTTCGCCACGGCGGTACGGGCCGCGGTGGCCCGGCAGGCCGAGAACTCGGCCCGGCTGACCGGGCTCCGCGACGACCTCATCCGCCGGGTCCGCCAGGCGGTGCCCGACGTGATCCTCAACGGCGACCCGGTGAACCGCCTTCCCGGCAACGCCCACTTTTCCTTCCCGGGCTGCGAGGGCGACGCCCTGCTCATGCTCCTGGACGCCAAGGGCGTGGAGTGCTCGACGGGCTCGGCCTGCTCGGCCGGGGTGGCCCAGCCCTCCCACGTGCTGCTCGCGATGGGCGCCGACGGGTTCCGGGCGCGTGGCTCGCTGCGCTTCTCCCTGGGGCACACCTCGACCGAGGCGGACGTGGACCGGCTGGCCGAGGTCATCGGCCTCGTCGTCGAGCGCGCCCGCCGCGCGGGCCTGAGCTGATCCGCCGCGAACCGGCGGACGGCCTCGGGGCCTCCCGGATCGCCGAGGACGAGGAGACCTCCCGGCCCGACGAGAGAGGACGAGGGCCCTCCCGGCCCTCCTGGCCCTCCCGGCCCGACGAGGTGGGCGCCGACGCGGGTACGCTCAAGGGGTTATGAGTCTTCGTGTGCTTGCCGCCATGTCCGGTGGCGTCGACTCCGCCGTGGCGGCCGCCCGCATCGCCGAGGCGGGCCATGACGTCACCGGTGTCCACCTCGCCCTCTCCGCCAACCCCCAGTCCTATCGGACCGGCGCCCGCGGGTGCTGCACGGTCGAGGACTCGCGAGACGCCCGCAGGGCCGCCGACGTGATCGGCATCCCCTTCTACATATGGGACATGGCCGAGCGGTTCCATCGCGACGTGGTCGAGGACTTCGTCAGCGAGTACGCCGCCGGCCGCACGCCCAACCCGTGCCTGCGCTGCAACGAGAAGATCAAGTTCGAGGCGGTGCTCGACCGGGCCCTCGCGCTGGGCTTCGACGCGGTGGCCACCGGGCACCACGCGCGCGTCGCGGACGGCGTCCTGAGCCGCAGCCCCGACCAGGGCAAGGACCAGTCGTACGTCCTGGGCGTGCTCACCAGGGAGCAGCTCGGTCACGCGATCTTCCCGCTGGGCGACTCCACCAAGGCCCAGGTCCGCGAGGAGGCCGCGCGGCGCGGCCTCATGGTGGCCGACAAGCCCGATAGCCACGACATCTGCTTCATCGCCGACGGCGACACCCGGGGTTTCCTCGCCGACCGCCTCGGCGCGGAGCGGGGCCCGATCGTCGACGAGTCCGGCGAGGTCGTGGGCGGTCACGAGGGCGCCTACGGCTTCACCATCGGCCAGCGCAAGGGCCTGCGCATCGACCGCCCGGCCCCCGACGGCCGCCCGCGCTACGTGCTGTCCATCGAGCCGGTCTCCAACACGGTCACCGTCGGCCCGCGCTCGTCCCTCCAGGTCACGAGCATCGTCGCGGAGCGGCCGGTCTGGAACGGCCCGGTGGACGAGCCGCGCGAGCCGCTGGCCTGCGTGGTCCAGCTCCGCGCCCACGGCGAGGTGTACGGCTGCCGTGCCCAGCTCTCCGGCGGGGAGGTCCACATCACGCTGGACAGCCCGGCCACCGGGGTCGCGGCGGGGCAGGCGGCCGTCCTCTATCTCGGCGACACCGTGATCGGCTCGGCCACGATCGCCTCGGCGTCCTGAGGCGGTTTCCCCGGACCGTTCGCCGAGTGCGTTCCGGCGGGCGTGCTCCGCGGACGTGCTCCGCTCTCGCGCGGGCGTGTCCTCGACGGTCACGTCCGCGAGAGCCCGGCGCCGGGGGCGGGCGCGTCCCCGGCGGGCCCGAGGCCGGTTTTCCCGCCGAAGATCGCCCGTGGGGGCGGGAGCCGGTCCGCGTTACGGCAGCGTGACCGACTCGCCGGGCTTGAGGCGGCGCATGTCGGCCTTCTGCCTGTCCGACTCCATCTCCAGCCACATGTCGACCAGGCGGAGCCCGATGTCGTTGAGCAGGCCGTCATGAGTGGAGAAGGCCCGGGCGGGGCGGACCTGGCGGAGATACCCGACCATCTCCGACGCCTTCATCCACGGCGCGTTGGTCGGCACCAGGAGCGTGGGCACCTCGACACCCGGCGGAGTGAACGCGTCACCCGGGTAGAAGACCTCCTCGTCCACCAGGAAGCCGACGTTGCGCACGATCGGCAGGTCCGGGTGGTTGGGGGCGTGCCACTCGCCGACGACCTTCACCCCGAAACCGGCCGTGTCGAAGGCGTCGCCGTGCCGTACGACCTGGATCTTCGCGGGGACGTCGGCGAGCGTGGCGGCCACGCCCTCGTTGGTCCAGATCCGCAGGGACGGATTGGCCTCGGCCGCCCGGCGCAGCCGGTCGGCGTCCACGTGGTCGAAGTGCTCGTGGGTGATGAGCACGGCCTGTGCCCCGTCGAGCGCGGACTCCTCGCTGAAGGAGCCCGGATCGATCACGAGGACGGAGTCGTCCTTCTCCAGGCGGACACACGCGTGCCCGAATTTCGTGAGTCTCATCTCTTCACTTTATGGGCGGGTCGGATCATGGTCCCGAGGGGGGCGGCGCCGTCGCGGCTGCTTCGCGGTCCCCGGTGGCGATGCTGTGGAGCAGCCGCGCCAGCAGGCCGGAGAGCTGCTCGCGCTCGGCCGCCGACAGGCCGGAGAGCATTCGCTCCATGCCGCGGACGTGGTCGCCCACCGCGCCGCCGACGACTTCGCGCCCCTCGGGGGTGAGCCGGACCCGTACCCCGCGGCCGTCGGAGGGGTCGGGCGCGCGGACGAGCAGGCCCGCCGACTCCAGGCGGTCGACGCGGTTGGTGGTCGCGGCGGGTGAGAGCAGCATCGAGGAGGACAGGGCCCCGGCCGACAGGCCCTCCGGGACTCCGGAGCGGTAGAGGGTGGCGAGCACGTCGAACTCCCCCCGGTTGAGTCCGTGGGCGCGCAGGGTCGCGGCGATGGCGGTTCCCGCGAGGGCGTCGGCGCGGGTCAGGCGGCCGAACAGGGCCATGGGCCGGGGGTCGACGTCGGGCATCTCCCTGTTCCACTGCTCGATCATCCGCTGGACACCGGCGTCCGGGTCTTCCATGCGCGCTCCTCACGTCTCGGTCCCAATAGTTTGACATCGAAATACATGGATGCAACTATTTCTACATCGAAATTCTTTGAGAGGATCGCCATGAACGACGCGCAGCGTAACGCACAGGCCGTGAAGGATCTCTACGACGCCCTCGGCGCGGGGGACCTGGAGGCCGCGGGGAGGGCGCTCACCCCCGACTCGGTCCTGCACGTCCCCGGGCGAGGCGCCAACACCGGCGACTACGTCGGCCGCGACGCCGTGCTCGGATTCGTCACCCACGCGTTCACCGTCACCGGCGGCACCCTCAAGCTCACCGTGCACCGCGTGCTGTCGGATGACGAGACGGCCGTGGCCCTGACGACCTACACCGCCTCCCGGCCCGACCGCGACGTTCCGCTGGAGAACAACCTCGCCCACGTCATGACGATGCGCGACGGCAAGATCGCCGAGGGCTGGTTCCACAGCCGTGACCAGTACGAGGTGGACGCCTTCTGGGGCCCCGAGACCGCCTGAGCCGGACGTGCCCCGGGCCCGTGGGCCCAGGGGGCGGCGAGCGGACCGCGCGCCGGCGCGGGGCGTGTCGTCCGGTGAGTCCGCGCCGGGGACGGGCGAGGTCGTGTGTCCGGCCGATCGGGCCGGGGTCGTACGGGGGGCCTTACGGGGCCGGGGTCGTACAGGGGCTGAAGCTATACGGGGGCCGGCCCCGCGGGGCCGGCCCGGGGTCGCTTCCGGGGGGCGGGGCGCGGAGGCCTCCGCCTTTCCGTGCGGGAACGGCGCGGCATGGTCGTGCACGGACCGCGCGGGAGGCTGCCGTGGAAGGCACGGCCCCCCGCGCGGTCCGGTCAGGTGATCACAGGTGGTGCGGTGCCGCCGTCACCACCCCAGACGTCCTCGTCCTCGGTGAGCCAGGTGGAGCGCTCGCGGTCCTGGTTCGCCTCACCCGCCGCGCCGCCCATCGGCATGAACGGCATGCCGCCCATGCCCATGCCGCCACGGCCGTCGGCCCGTGGGCCGCCGACGCCTCCGAAGCCGCCACCGTTCCCGGCGGTGCCGCCGTTGCCGACCCAGGAACTCGGCCCGGCGGGGGTGTTCGGGCCGAGCGTGGAGCCCACGCCGCCGCCCCCGCCACCCCCGGTGGAGGGCAGGCCGGTCCCGGGACCGAGTCCCGTGCCCGGACCGAGTCCCGTGCCCGGACCGAGCCCTGTGCCCGGACCGAGTCCCGTGCCAGGGCCGAGCCCCGTACCGGGACCGCCCGGCACGGTGGGTTCGAAACCGGCGAGCTGGGTGTTGCGCGGGTCGTTCGGGTTCAGCACCGTCGGGTCGTTGGCGTACGCGGGCGGAACGATGCCGTTCCCCGGCAGGCCCGTGCCGGGACCGCCCGTACCGGGGTTGCCCGTGCCTGGGAGGCCCGTACCGGGATCACCCGTGCCGGGGAGGCCGGGGAGGCCCGTGCCGGGACCGCCTCCGGGGAGGCCCGGATAGGTCGGGTTGGAGACTCCGGGATAGGTGCCCCCGCCCGGATAGCCGCCGGGCAGGCCGCCCCCCGTGCCTCCCGGGTAGCCGGCGCCGCCCGGGAAGGCGGGCAGGCCCGCACCACCGGGATAACCGCTCACGCCGCCGGGGTACCCGTTCACGCCGCCGGGGTACCCGTTCACACCGTTCGGGTAGGTCTGGGTGGTGAGCGGGGGGGCGGCCGGGTCGCTCAGCCGGGGCAGGTCCTTCTCCACGGTCGCGGGGATGCTGTCGTAGAGGACGACCAGTTCCTGGTTGAGCGCCATCAGGTCCTCGCGGGCGAGATCGTTCTCCGACTTGTTGGTGAAGATGATCCCGCCGAACGTTCCCAGGTTGATGTCGTCGCCCGGCAGGAAGTCCAGCCCGTCGTCGAACTCGAACCAGCCGCTCTTGGCCGCGTTGGCGATGTAGGAGGGAAGGATCTCCTTGCCGTAGTAGTTCAGCGGGGGTCCGAGCTGGCCGCAGCGGGTGGCCAGTTCCTGGACCGTCTTGTGGACGAACTGGAGCGCTTTCTGCGCCTCGATCGAGGCGTCACCGCTCCATACCTTCGACAGCTCTCCGGCGACCTCCCTGATCAGGGTGTGGCTGCCGTTCAGCATGCCCGCCGCGGAGTTGTAGGCGTGTCCCGCGTCCTCGATGGCCCGCGGGTTGGTGGCCCCGAGCATCGTCCTGATCTCGGTCGCGCTGTAGCCGCTGTAGTGGCCGCGGCTGCCGATCCCGGGAGCGCTCTCGCCGTCGAACTTGATGTGGTGAAGCGCGTGGTCGTTGCCCATCGCCTCAGCTCGTCTTGTTCGTGGTACTGGCCTGCTCGGCGTCCTGGTAGTTGTAGGCGGCGACCCGCAGCAGCTCGATCGCGGCCCGGTACTTGGTGATGGTCTCCTGGTAGACCGCGCCGATCTTCATGTGAGCCTTGCCCGTGGTCCTGGCGACGTCCTTGGCGGTGTCCCAGGTGCCGAAGTGGGCCTCGGTCAGGTTGGTCATGGACCGCATGTCCTGCAGGGCTCCCTCGTTCGAGCTCTCCAGGCGCTCGACGTCCTCTTCCAGAGCCCTGAGGAGCTGCTTGATCCGCTCGCGCTTGAGCTCGACGGTCGGTCTGTTCTTGTCGAGGCCGGGCCAGGCGGGCGGACCCATTGGTTCCGGTGCGGGAGGTGGCATGCCTCTTCTCCCCGTTACTGAGGGGCCGCGGCACCGCCGCGACCCGGTTGGTTCTCCCCGTTGACGTGAGGTCGCGGCACCGCCGTGACCCGTTTCGCTCTCGGGATCAGCGCCCGTCGAACATCGTGACGTTGACCTTCTCGGTCGTCGCGAAGTTCTCCCTGCCGATCTCGATGACACCGCCGAGGCGCTGGAGCAGCGCGGCCATCCGGCCGGACGCGGCGTCCCACTGGGCGCGGGCTCCGTAGTAGGCCGTGCGCGCGTCGCCCTCCCAGTCGCCGAGCAACCGGTCGAGGTCCCCCTCGAGCGTCTGGAGGGTTCCTTCCAACATCTGCCACTGCCGGGCGAAGTCGCCGGCAGAGCGGTCCATCTGGCCGAAGTCGACAAGAGTGCGGTCGAAGTCGCTAGCCATGGTGATCCCCGTTTCTGAGTCCGTCAGCTGTTGATGTCGGCCCCGAGCCGCCTGGATACGGCGGTCTGGTTCTCCTGGGCCGTCTCGTAGTTCTTCTGGATGCTCTTGAGCTTGATGGACAGGCCCTCAAGCTCGCGCAGGATGTTGGTCATCTCGGTGCTCCAGGCGTTGAACACGCCGTCGAAGGAGACCGCGGACTGGCCGTCCCAGCCGGAGCGCAGCTCGCCCCGGTGACCTTCGAGCTGGGTCTTGATCTGGTTGATCGTGTTCTTGGCGTCTTCTGTCTTCTGCGACGACTCGCCAAGCCGCGAATGGTACGCGGAGGTCTTCTGAACCACGTGAGATACCCCCATGGTGCTCAACTGGCACGAATGTTTCGATCATTACAAAGTGGACAGCCGTTATGTCTCTCATCAATAACGAACAGATATACCGTTGGTAACGTGGGTCACGGTTGTCCCACGGGCACCGGCACTCCCGCCGCCGTCCGGCTGAGCGCCGGCCCCTGCGGGATCAGGTGCACGATGTGCGCGGGCAGGGGCGCGACGTCCGCGGCGGTGTAGCCGAGACTCGCCAGCGAATCCGTCGCGGTGACCGCGTGCCGCCGCCCCTGGTCGCTGACCAGGAAGACCGAGGTGACCGAGTCCAGCCTGCCGTCCCCCGGCAGCACGCCCACCAGCGACGCGGTGCCCGGCGGGAGCACGACCTGGTCCACCGAGTCCTGGTCGAACCGGCCCGCCGGCGGCGCGGGGATGCGCACGGTGCTGCCGACGGTCAGCCGCGCCCGGGTCGACCCGCGCTCGGTGTCGGCGTAGACCGCGCACACCGGCGAGGCCGGATCGGGGGCGATGACCCGCGGCATGGCGGTGGGAAGCCCCGCCGGATCGAAGCGGGTGGCCGAGCGCCGCATCCCGTTCGCGGTCGCGGCGTCGATCTCCACAGGGCGCACCGGCGCCCTGCCGTACGCCCTCTTGCTGGCCGGGTCCTGGAGCAGGAGTTCGGCCTGGGCGGGCGTGAGCGCGGCCAGGCCGTCGGGGAGCAGGACGTACCACTTGGCCGCGCCGCCCGAGGCCGCGCGCACGGTGTAGATCCGGCCAGCCACGGAGCGCCTGCCGTCGGGGCCGCGCATCATCCTGCCGCGGGCGGCGAGCGCCGGGGCGCTGAAGTCGGGGCCGATGGGCAGCGCGTTGAGCCAGGCCGCGGGGACCTGCCGGGGCTGCTCCTCGGTCAGCGCCCGCAGGCTCTTCTGCGGCACCCGCATCCGCCGGTCCGACCAGAGCAGCCAGGTCTGCGAGCCCTCCTCCACGACCATCGCGGTGTCCCGCCCGATCGGGGTGCCGCCGACCGGGAAGCCGCCGATCAGCGAGGTGTGCGGGGAACGCGTCCCGGCGGCGTCCACGCCCTCGACCACGCAGGCCGACCAGGGGGCGCGGACCAGCCGGTCGCGGGGCGGCAGCGACTCGGGGGCACCGGGAATGCCGACCAGGAGCCCGCGCGGGAAGCGCGCGAGTGACGCGGTGGAGACCGTGCGGACCGCCACCTGCTGCCCGCCGCCGAGCAGCAGCCGGGCCGAGGTCACGTTGGCGACCGGGATCATCTGGCCCCGCGTCGCGCTGTAGACGAAGGTCGCGCCGGACTCCTCCTCGACGATCACCGTCCCCGGCTCGGTCAGCGCGGTGGCGCCGCCGGGGCGCAGCAGGCCGTAGATGCCGAACGCCACCGCCACCAGCACCGCGACCAGCACGCCGCAGAACGTCGCGACGTTGTGCCGGCGCATCGGCGACTCGGGCACGTCGGGCTCGCCCTGGAGCAGGGCCATGCCCAGACGCTGGGTCATCAGCCTGTGCGCCTGATAGAGATCACGACGGGTCTGCATCCCACCTCCGCCTCGCCGGGTGCGTGGTCGCCGACAGCATAGAAGCGTGATCGACATTCGGGGCAGGGGGCGCCGGTGGTGAACGGCGGTGGTCCCGGATGTTTCCACTCGTCGGCGACCCCGTGAACAGGCCTTCGAGGCGGGTGGGAGGGCCGGGTGGGGATGGTAGGAGATGTCCGGGAACACATGATCACGGAGGCCGCATGACCCAGGAGAAGTACGTCACCTCCAAGGCGATCGAGAGCATTCGCAAGGAGATCGAGGAGGACGTCATCCCCAAGATCAGGGAGCTTCACGCGATGCTGGGCGACACGGTGGTCGGCTTTCCCGGCTGGGGGGCCGTCGGCGAGCTCGCGGTCGGGATGCGCTACCGGGATGTCCAGCGGGACGTCGGCGAGAAGTTCGACGACGCCGTGGAGGTGCTGGAGTCGTGGACGGCCGCGCTGACCACCGCCCGCGTCAACTGGCGTACCGCGGAGGACAACAGCACCGTCGTGTACCAGTGAGGCGGGGGAGGGGGATCTGACATGACCGCGAGACCGGGCGGGAGACCGAGCCCGCTGACGGCGGGCAAGAGCGCCAAGGGGGTGATCACGAACTCCACCAAGGTCCTGTCCACCCTCAAGGGCGGTGCCAGGCTGGCGCCCACGGCCTGGGCGGGCGTGGCGATCGCGAGCACCGCCGTGGCGAACGTGCCGGGCATGGCCGACGCCTACAACAACTGGGAGTCCATCCACTCGCGCCTGGACACCGCGGTGAAGAGCTACGTCGCCGTCCTGCTCACCAAGGAGAAGGAGGGCTGGATCGCCGACGACAGGGAGGCGTTCGACGACGCCGTCCAGCGGATGCAGGAGGCGTTGGAGAGCCTGCGCGCCTACGTCAAGAACGTCGCGGGGATCGTCGACGAGCTGGGGGACGCCTACCGCGCGTACTGGCTGGCCATCGCCAAGATCGCGGCGACCCTGCTGGTCCTCGCCACGATCGCGGCGGCCATGCTGGCGACCCCGTACGCGGCCAACGCCATGGTCAACCTGAAGATGCTGGGCACCCTGGCCAGCCAGGTCATCGCCGTCTCGACCGGCGCGCTGGGCAAGCTCGTCGCCTCGGTGGCCGGGAGCATGTCGGTCTACTTCTCCGGCAAGGCGTGGGTCCAGTCGTTCAACCTGGAGCCCACCGGCTCGGCCAAGGTCGACTTCACCAAGGCGAGGATCGACCCCTCGCTCCTGCCGTACCAGCAGGCGCCCACGGGTGCCCCCGGCCAGGTGCCCCAGTTGCCCAAGGGCGGGACGTTCGAGTGGCTGTCCCCCAAGAAAGAGATGCCGGAGCCGTACAAGTGAGCGATCTCAACCCCGAGAACCTGCGCCTGGAGGACCTGGACGCCGTCGTACGGCAGAGCGAGGAGACGCTGCGGCGTCTCAGCGGGGTCTTCGGCGAGCTGGAGAGCGTCACCGGCGAGGGGTCCGGCGCCGACGGCCTGGCTCGCGCCCTGGTGGACGGCGCCGGGCAGATCAAGGAGATCACCCTTGAGCCGCGCATCATGCGCCTGGACAGCCAGGCCGTCGCCGAGGCGGTGACCGAGGCGGTCCGCGCCGCCCAGCAGGCCGCCAGGCGCGCGAACGAGGAACTGCTCCGTGCCGCCACCGGCGACCCGCTCCCGCTGGACATGGACGAGGCCCGCCGCCGTTTCGAGGACATCGGCCAGGACCTGGTCCGCACCCTGGACGACCTGGCGCGCGACTGACCGGCCGGGGCCCTCCCGTGATCACCGGTGACCGTCCATGACCGGCAGGCGGGGCGGGACCTGGACGGTGCGGAACTTTGGCGGGACCTCGACGGGACCGGCCGGGCGGATTCCGGTCCGCCCGGTCCGTATGTCCGCCCGGTCTGTCTGCCCGGTCCGCCCGTCCATCCAGCCGGCCCGGCCGTCCATCCAGCCGGGCCGGTCTGCCAGGGCTGGGCCGGTCAGTCCGGTCAGCTCCGGTCAGTTCGGCCGGGCCGGGCCGGGCCGGTCAGCCCGACAGGCCCCTGATGGCCGCGTACACGTCCATGACCCCGAGCGCGAGGGGAAGCAGGGCCAGGATCAGGCAGAACTCCACGACGTCCCCCGCGCGTCCCCAGAACGGGGAGGGCCGCTGCCGAGGGAGGAACAGCGCCATCCCGCCCGTCACCGCCGCCGCGCACACCAGGCCGATCGTCACCGCGGGGGCCGAGCCCGGCACGGTGAACGCCACGCCCAGGATCAGTGCCAGCAGGCCGGCCAGCCCCGAGCCGAGCAGCCAGAGGCGCTGACCGGTCCCCTGGAAGACGCGGGCGCGCATCAGCAGTGCCAGCGAGAGCGTGACCACCGTCGCGGGGGCGGTCCACCCGCTCGCGGTGAGCAGGACGGGCAGCGTGCCCAGCGCCACCAGGGCGACGCCCGCGGTCAGGCCGGTCGCGAACCGCTCGGCCTCCGTCGCGCGCCGGCGTATGTCCGCGCCGTCGATGTCGTCGGTGTCGGCGCGCAGCTCCTCGGCGTTGGCGGGCAGCGTGGGCATCGGGAGCCGCGCCAGCCGGAAGGACGTCGTCGGGATGAGCGGCGCGCAGGCCAGGGTCACCGCGGCGGCCACTGCGGCCACCCCGGCGGCGGGCGCCCCGGTGAACATGACGACCGCCGCGCAGATCGTCCCGATCACCGCGGCCAGCCCGACGCCGAAGAAGTTGGGCAGTCCCTCGGCGACGATCCAGCCGGTCACGGTGGCGACCAACGCGGTCACCGCGAACCCGGCCAGCAGGTTGGGCGCTCCGAACACCGCGGGACCGGCCGGGGGAGCGGGTACGCAGGCTCCGGCCAGGAAGGCGTGGGGCAGCGCGGTGTAGCCGATGGTCGCCCCGGCCCTGCCGTCGCCCGCGGCCCTGGAGAGCGCGGCGCCCGCCACGACGGCGAGGATCGCGCACGCCCCGGCGAAGGCGACGACCGGCGCCCAGGGCGGTCCGCTCGCCGCGAGCACCGCGGCCGCGGCGACCATCGACAGCGCCGCGGCGCCCAGGCCCACGCCCCTGGTGTGCGCGGCCCGCCAGCGGCCGGTGCGTTCCTTGACACCGGTCGCCACGGTGTCGGCGACGTCGTCGAAGACCGCCTCGGGCAGCTGGGACGAGCGGGGCAGCAGGTAGAGGACCTCGCCGTCCCTGATGCCCAGATCGTTCAGGCTCGCGCTCGACGGCATGGGGGCCGCGCCGATCCGCTGGAGTCCCCAGCCTCCCGCGGGTGCCACCTCCTCGGCGCTCTCGCCGGTGGCGGCGAGCAGGTCGGGCAGCAGGTGGGAGAGGGGGAGATCCGAGGGCACCGCCAGGTCGACCCGGCGGCGCGGGGTGACGACGGTGATGCGGCACAGGGGGATTGCGGTCACCTGGTTCACAGGGCGCATGGTAGCCACCTCCGCGATCACCCGGTATCGGTCCGGAGGCGTTGTCGGAGATTCCATCGAACATATGGAACGGTTTCGCTACGGTAATCCGGACGGGGCAATATTTGCTTAACTCACATCGGGGGCGAAGTGGGCATCGTGGTCGTCCGACGTCCCGAGCGGCGTCCGCCTCCGGCGCCACCGCGCGGCGAGATCCTCCTGGAGTCGCCGCCCGAGATCCCGGAGACCACCTCGGCGGGGTTCACGCAGGTGCTCATGTACCTGCCGATGGTGGCCGGCGGCGCCGCGATGGGGCTGATGTTCGCCGGGGGCGGCGGCGGAAACCCGATCATGTACGTGGCCAGCGGCATGTTCGCGCTCTCCATGATCGGCATGACCGTCGGCCAGATGGGCCGGGCGGGCGGGGAGCGCAAGCAGCGGATCAACGGCCTGCGCCGCGACTACTTCCGCTACCTGTCCCAGACCCGCGCCAAGGTCAGGCGGGCGGCGAGCAGGCAACGCGAGGCGCTCAGCTGGAACGGCCCCGACCCCGACGCCCTCTGGTCGATCGCGCTGAGCGCCCGGCTGTGGGAGCGGCGTCCCTCGGACGCCGACTTCGGCGCCGTCCGGGTGGGCACCGGCTCCCAGCGACTGGCCGTCCAGCTCATACCGCCGGAGTCCAAGCCGGTCGAGGACCTGGACGCCATGTCCGCCGGGGCGCTGCGCCGCTTCGTCCGCGCGCACTCGACGGTGGCCGACCTGCCCATCGCCATCTCCCTGCACTCCTTCGCCAGGGTCAGGCCCACCGGCCCCGAGGCGGCCGTCCGCGACATGGTCAGGGCGCTCGTCGGCCAGCTGGCCGTCTTCCACTCGCCGGACGAGCTCAGGATCGCGGTGTGCGCGTCCAAGGAGTGGATGGCCCACTGGGAGTGGATCAAGTGGCTCCCGCACGCCCTGCACCCGCACGAGGCCGACGCCGCGGGGCCCGTCCGCCTCATGACCGACGACCTGGGCGAGCTGGACCGGCTGCTGGGCGCCGACTTCAAGAACCGGGCCCGGTTCAGGCCGGGCATCTCCACCGAGGCGCTCCCGTACCACGTCGTGATCATCGACGGCGGTCATGTCCCGCAGGACTCCCCGCTGGGCGCGGACGCGATCGAGGGGGTCACCCTCATCGACCTCGACGGGACCACCACCCCGGCGGGGGAGAAGACGATGCTCAGGCTGCGCGTCACCGAGGAGCTGTTCAGCCGGGTCACCACGGACCAGGCGGGCAAGGAGGTCGTCACCCCGCTCGGCAGGCCCGACCGGTTCTCGTACCTGCAGGCCGACGGGCTCGCCAGGCGGCTGGCCCCGCTGCGCGGCTCCCCGGCCGGAGCGGGGGGCGGCGACGCGCTCGCCGCCGACACCACGCTGGCCGAGCTGCTGGGGCTCGGCGACGCCGCGGGGCTGGACCCGGCGCTGCTCTGGCGTCCCAGGGCGCCGCGCAACCGGCTGCGGGTGCCGATCGGCGTCGGTACCGACGGGCGCTCGGTCGAGCTGGACATCAAGGAGTCGGCGCAGGGCGGCATGGGCCCGCACGGCCTGGTCATCGGCGCCACCGGTTCCGGCAAGAGCGAGCTGCTGCGCACGCTGGTGCTCGGGCTGGCCGTCGCGCACTCGTCGGAGGTCCTGAACTTCGTGCTCGTCGACTTCAAGGGCGGCGCGACCTTCCTGGGCATGGACTCCCTGCCGCACGTCGCGGCCGTCATCACGAACCTCGCCGACGAGCTGCCGCTGGTCGACCGCATGCACGCCGCCCTGCACGGCGAGATGGTACGGCGCCAGGAACTGCTCCGCGCCGCGGGGAACTACGCCTCGCTGCGCGACTACGAGCAGGCCAGGGAGCAGGGGGCCGACCTGCGCCCGATGCCCACCCTCTTCGTGGTGCTGGACGAGTTCAGCGAGCTGCTGTCGGCCAAGCCCGAGTTCATCGAGCTCTTCGTGATGATCGGCCGCCTGGGCAGGTCCCTGGGCGTGCACCTGCTGCTGGCCTCGCAGCGGCTGGAGGAGGGCAGGCTGCGCGGTCTGGACACCCATTTGTCGTACCGGATCGGCCTGCGGACCTTCTCGGCGATGGAGAGCCGGGTGGTGCTCGGCGTGACCGACGCCTACGAGCTGCCCTCGGCGCCGGGTAACGCCTTCCTGAAGTTCGACACCACCGGGATGATCCGCTTCAAGGCCGCGTACGTCTCCGGGCCCTACACCCCCGAGCGGCGGGTCGTGCGGCGGGAGCGCGCCGAGGGGCGGCATATCGTCCCGTACGGTCCCGCCTACATCGCGCCTCCCCGCCAGGCCGAGCCCAAGGAGGAGCCGGAGGTCGTCAGCGCGGGGCGCGACACGCTGCTCGACGTCGTGGTCCGCAGGCTGGACGGGCAGGGCCCGCCCGCGCACCGGATCTGGCTGCCGCCGCTGGCCGAGCCACCCGCGCTGGACCAGCTTCTCCCGCCCCTGTCCGTCACCCCGGGGCACGGGCTGACGACCGCGCAGTGGCAGGGGCGCGGGGGATTGCACGCGCTGCTCGGCGTCGTCGACCGCCCCTTCGAGCAGCGGCGCGACCCGTACTGGCTCGACCTGTCGGGCGCCGCCGGGCACCTGGCCGTGGCCGGGGGCCCGCAGAGCGGCAAGAGCACCGTGCTTCGCACGCTGGTCGCCGGTCTCGCCCTCACCCACACCCCCGCCGAGGTGCAGTTCTACTGCCTGGACTTCGGCGGCGGCGGCCTCGCCTCGCTGGAGGGCCTGCCGCACGTCGGCGGGGTGGCCAACCGGCTGGACGCCGACCGGGTCCGCCGTACCGTCGCCGAGGTCACCGCGCTGCTCGCGCGGCGAGAGCGCGAGTTCGCCGAGCGGGGCATCGACTCGATCACCACCTATCGGCGCCAGATCGCCGCGGGGACCGTGGACCCCGGCGGCTTCGGGGACGTGTTCCTCGTGGTCGACGGCTGGCTCACGGTCCGCCAGGAGTTCGAGTCACTGGAGCCCACGATCACCGAGCTGGCCGCCCGCGGCCTCGGCTACGGCATCCACGTGGTCGCGGCGACCAACAAGTGGTCGGAGTTCCGGCCGTCCATCCGCGACCTGTTCGGCTCCCGCGTGGAGCTGAGGCTGGGCGACGCCTACGAGTCCGAGGTGAACCGCAGGACCGCCATGGCGGTTCCCGAGGGGGTGCCTGGGCGCGGCCTGACCCGCGACGGCCTGCACTTCCTGAGCGCGCTGCCCCGCGTCGACGGTGGTAACCAGAGCGACGACCTGCCCGTCGCCACCCGGGCGATGGTCGAGTCCGTCGCCGCGGCCTGGCAGGGCCCACCCGCTCCCAGGGTGCGGCTGCTGCCCGCCGTCCTCGCGCCCGAGAGCCTGCCTGGGCCCGAGGAGACCGGCGCGCGCATCCCGCTCGGCATCGACGAGAGCACCCTCTCGCCCGTGCTCGCCGACTTCGACGCCGACCCCCACCTGGTCGTCATCGGTGACAACGAGAGCGGCAAGTCCAACCTGCTGCGCCTGGTGGCCGAGGGGGTCGTGGCCCGCCACGAGCCCTCGAAGGCCCGCCTCGTCGTCATCGACTACCGCCGCTCGTTGCTGGACGCCGCCTACACCGAGCACCGCATCGGGTACGCGGCCTCCTCGACCGCCGCCACCGAGTTCATCGGCGAGATCAGGGAGTCGCTGATCAAGCGGCTCCCCCCGGGGAACCTCTCGCCCGAGGAACTGCGGTCGCGCGGCTGGTGGAAGGGAGCGGACATCTACATCGTGGTCGACGACTACGACGTGGTGGCCTCGGGCGCCAACCCGCTCGGGGCGCTGCTCGACCTGCTTCCCCAGGCTCGTGACATCGGCCTGCACCTGGTGCTGGCCCGCGCGATGGGCGGCGCGGGACGTGCCATGTTCGACCCGGTGCTCCAGCGGCTCAAGGACATGGCCACCCCGGCCGTCATGATGTCGGGCCACAAGGACGAGGGCGTGCTGTTCGGGGTGCGCCCCCACGCGCTGCCGCCGGGACGCGCCTATCTCTCCGACCGGAGGAGCGGCGTGCGCCTCATCCAGACCGCTTTCATCACTCAGCCCGATCCCGAGAAGTGAATGGAAAACAGCTAGGAAGTGCGTTTTCTCGTAACAATAGGTGACTAGCGTCACTCCCTAAACGTTTATCACGTTCAGGGGGTTCTCTTGTCATTCCCTCCGGAACCGACGGACATCAGTCCGGCCGACCTGAAAAACGCAAGGAAGACTTCCACGCCGAGCGCGACGAGCTCGGCAAGGCCTTCACCGAGGCCATGGTCGCCCTCGACGGTCTCGGAAACTTCTGGGGCACCGACGAGGCCGGTCAGAAGTTCGCGGGCGGCGAGGGCGGCAAGGGCTACCTCGCCGCCAGGGACGAGGCCAAGACCCACGTCGAGCACATCAGGGACGGCTACGGCAGGATCGGCGACAACCTGAGCCTGGTCGGTGACAACGTCACCGGGGCCAACTGGGCCACGGTCGAAACGCTGGTCACCGCGATCGTCGGCCCCGAGATCAGCGTTCCCGCCACCAAGGCGGAACTCGATTGACATCCTCCCCACGGCTAAAGCCGGGGGACTCCAACCCTCACGGGTTGGGTTTCCTGCTTCACCGGGCCGCGCCTTCGCCGCTTTCGCGGATCGGGTCTCACCAGCCCTCCACAGGCGTTTTACCTCTCCGCCAGCCCGGCGGCGAGGATGTTCTTAGCCGCGTTCACGTCCCGGTCATGGGTTGCGCCGCAGGCGCACACCCAATCACGGACGTTGAGCGGCATGGACTGCTGGATCGTGCCGCAGGCCGAGCACAGCTTCGACGATGGGAACCAGCGGTCCACGACCAGCAGTTCCCGCCCGTACCACTGTGCTTTGTACTCCAGCATGGTCCGCATCTCCCGCCAGGAGGCATCCGAGATGGCGCGGGCCAGCTTGTGGTTCTTCACCATGTTGCGCACGGTGAGGTCCTCGATCACGACCGTTTGGTTCTCACGGACGAGCCGAGTGGTGAGCTTGTGCAGGACGTCGCGGCGGCGGTCGGTGATCCGGGCATGCACCCTGGCGACCTTGCGTTTCGCCTTGGCTCGGTTCGCGGACCCCTTCTCCTTGCGGGCGAGGTTCCGCTGAGCGCGGGCCAGCTTGCGCCGGTCGGCTTGCTCGTGACGCGGGTTGACGACCTTGCCGTCCGCGTCGCTCACGCCCTGGATCGGACGGGAAAGCGTGACCAGGGCGGTGACCCCCGCATCGACGCCGACCGCGCTGGTCGTCGGGTCAAGCGGCCCAATCGTGTCCTCACAGAGGATCGACACGAACCAGCGCCCGGCCGCGTCCTTCGACACGGTCACCGTGGACGGGTTTGCGCCCTCGGGCAGCGAACGCGACCACACCACGTTCAGCGGGCCGTCCATCTTCGCCAGGGTGAGCCGACCGTCCCGGTACTTGAACGCGGAGCGGGTGTACTCGGCGCTGAGCCGCGACTTCTTGCGGGACTTGAACGTCGGGTACTTGGCCCGCTTGGCGAAGAAGTTCGTGAACGCCGCCTGAAGGTGGCGCAGCGCCTGTTGCAGCGGCACCGACGACACCTCGTTGAGGAAGCCGAGGTCGTCGGTCTTCTTCCACTCGGTCAGCGCGGCCGACGACTGCACGTAGGAGACCTTGCGACCCTCCAGCGTGTAGGCGCGGGTCCGCTCCTCCAGGGCCTTGTTGTACACGAGGCGGGCGCAGCCGAACGTGCGAGACAGCTCCGCTGCCTGCTCATTCGTCGGGTAGAAGCGGAACTTGCAGGCCCGCTTCACGATCTGCGCCATGCCTCACATTCTACCGAACGATCAGTTGAGTGTGGACATGTGTTCGATCCCAGAGCACGCGGCGCCGTGCCGCGTTTCCTCCCCAGGGCTAAAGCCCGGGGTCTCCACACTGGAGGTATCCGATGAGCGTGCTGGGGTTCGTCAAGGCCAATCCAGTCAAGACCGCGATGGGGGCCGGTTCCATCGGCGCCGCCGGATTCGTCACGGCGATGCTCGGCGTGAGCTGGCCGGACGCCGATCCGGACAAGCTGCGCAGGGCGGCGGACATCTGGGACGGCCTGGCCGAGACCATCGACCGCACCGGGGGCGAGGCGAACGGTGTCGCCGAGCAGGTCTGGAAGAACAACAGCGGTCTGGCGGTGCAGGAGTTCAGGAAGCTGTGGACGGACCTCTTCCGCGCCTATCCCGGCGACGTCGCCACGTTCTGCCGGGCGATCGCCACGGCCTGCCGTGACTACGCCCGCGCCGTGGAGATCACCCAGTACGTGCTCATCGTGCTCGCCGTCCAGGCCTGGGTGAACATGGTCTACACGGTCGCCTGGGCCTGGGCCACCGCGGGCGTCGGCGCGGCCGTGCAGAAGCAGATCATGGACAGGTTCCTCAAGGGACGCGCCATCCTGCAGAAGAAGCTCTTCAAGCTCAGTGTCGAGAAGATCATCTATAACTCGTTCTACTACCTGGGCGACAGCGTGCTCTACGCGGGCGGCCAGCAGGTGATCCAGTGGAGCGTCTTCGAGCTCTCCGGGGTCAAGAAGGACCTCACCGGCAACGACGTCACCGGCAAGGGCGAGAACGCCGCGCAGTTCGGCCGGGGCTTCGCCTCCAACATGGCCTTCAACGGCGTCTACGACCTGACCAAACTCGGCCCCTGGGGCAGGGCCTTCCCCCCCAACGCGGTGGGCAACCTGATGTCCCGGCTGGCCGGCTCCGGGACGTACACCTTCACCGACAACACGCTCCAGGGAAACCCCGACGCTCCCACCTGGGAGCAGTGGGTCTCCAAGCTGATCGTGCACGGCTCCCGCACGGCCAAGCCACCGGCCTGAGCCGGCCCCACGGTGGGGAACGCGTACTCCCCGAAGTCCGGCCCCGGGCCTTCGCCCGGGGCCGGACCTCGTGACGGGGTCGGACGCTCAGCCCTTGAAGGGGTCTTCCAGGAGCGAGTTCAGCAGCGCGCCGGTCTGCTCGGCCGCGTCCCTGGTGGCCTCGCCCGAGGCCTCCAGGATCGCCTCCGCGAGGGCCTCCGAACCCAGGCGGAGGGCACGCGGGTCGATGCGGAGGGCCGCCAGCGCACCGCTGGCCAGCACTTCCACCGACCCGTGGCCACCGGCCGCCTCACCGCGGCCCCTGGCCTCGGCCAGGCTCTGGCCGACCTCCTCCATCCGGGTCGTCTGCTCCTCGATCACCGTGAGGAGCAGGTCCGCCTCCGGATCCCCGGTCGGTGAGTACGGTTCGCCGGACACGCCCTCTCGCTCGCCGCGCATTACTTGCAGTTCCCCCAGTCGGCAGAGGAGGAGCCGGCGGGGCCGCCGCCGTTGAAGCGCACGCACTTGCCCTGGGAGGGAAGGACGACCGGGCCCGCGTAGTACTCGTAGTTGCCGCGGTCGCTCTTGGTGGGGCCGCCCTGGACCTCAAGGGTGACCCAGAGCGGGGACGCGACCCCCACGCTCTCGCTCTTCAGGGCGACCACGCAGGTGTTCTTCGCGGTGCCGCTGAAGAGCTGGTAGATGGTCCCGCCCTTGAACGGGAGCTGCCGCTGCACCGAGAAGCCCGGCCCGCAGACCTTCTCCGGGGTGTAGGGGTTGGTGCGCTGCGGCGGGGGCGACGACGGCTTCGTGAACGTGGGCGAGATCGGCTGCACCGTCGGCCTGATCGTCGGCCTGATCGTCGGCCTGATCGTCGGTCTGGCCGTCTGCGAGGGCCTCCAGGACGGTCTGGTCGGGGACGGCGTCGGCTTCGCGGTCTGCCGGGCCGGCGGCGGCGCCGGTGTCGCCGTCGAGGTGGGAGTGGGGGTGGGGGTCGGGCCGGGAGTTCCCGGGGGCGTGGTCGGCGTCGGGGTGGGCCCCGGGGTGCCCGGCGGGGCCGGGGTCGGGGTGGGGCTCGGGACCGGGGTCGGCGTCCCGGACGGGGGCGCCTCCGGCTCGACGGTCAACGACGGGGTCGGCGTCGGGGTCGGCTGGACCGACGTGGGCGACGCCGCGGCGGAGGGAACCCCGGCCGTGGGAGTCGGCACCCCGGGCGCGGTCGGAGCCGCGGTGAGCGGCGCCGTCGGCACGGGCATCGGAGGATTGGTGTACGGGCCGATGGTCGGGACCTGGGGCAGCCCGGTGGGGGCGTCGCTGGGCAGCTGCAGCGGACCCACCTCCGCGACCTCGGGGTCGGGCGTCGTCCCCCAGGGCACGGTCACCTTGCCCGTGGGGTCGTCCCCGGCCTGCACCGGGTCCTGCCCCTGCGGCTCGTCTCGTGACTGGTCCGCCAGCCCGAGCGAGACCTCGGGTAGCGCGCCGTTGGCGGAGGCCCGCTCCAGGTCGCTCAGGGCGGTGTACCGCCCCGCGGCCCACAGCCCGAGGCCGGAGAGCAGGACGATCACGCCGACACAGGCGGCCAGCGCCATCGAGAAGTTGCCCGTCCTCGGGCGGTCCCTGGCGGCGTTCGCGGGTGCCGGGTCCGGGGCTCCGGGAGCGGGGGACGCGGCCTGGGGAAGCTGCGGAGCTCCCCAGACCGACGTCGCGGGCTCCGCCTGTCGCGGTACGGACGCGCCGGGGGCGTTCTCGCCCCGGAAGGAGTCGACCCCGTCGGTGGCCCCCGCGATGCCCGTACCCGGCCGTGCCCCCACTTCGGTGCCCGCCGCCCCGATGTCCGTTCCGGTACCCGAGACGGTGCCGGAAACGGTGCCGGGGACAAGGCCGGGAAGAGAGGGGAGCGCGGGATCGGTGGCGACGCCGGGGAGGGGAGCCGGCGTGTCCGAAGCCTCGGGCTCGCCCAGCAGGCGCAGCATGGCGGCCTTGGCGTCCGGGCGTTCCTGCGGGCGCCCGTCCAGGCAGGCGGTGAGGACGGGACGCAGCTCCGAAGGCAGGCCGGTCAGGTCCGCGAGGCCTTCCAGGACCTTCTCCGGCCGGCCGCCGAAGGGCGGTCGCCCGGTCGCGGCGTAGACGACCGTGGCCGCCCAGGCGAAGAGGTCCGCGGGCCTGCTCGCCTCCGGCGTCGAGGAAACGGCGGAGGCGGCCTCCTCGCGGACGTGCTCGGGGGCGCGGTAGTCCGGCTCCCGCTCGCCCGTGACGGGTTCGAGCCCGATGTCGAAGACGCGCGGGCCGTCCGGGCCGAGCAGCACGGTGTCGGGGGTGAGCGACCCGTGGGTGAGACCGGACAGATGGAGCGCCGTCAGCGCGGTGAGCGTGCCGACGGCGAACCGCTCCAGCGCGTCACCGGTGAGCGGCCCCTCCTCGGCCACCGCCTGCCGCAGCGTGGGCCCCTCGACGTGCTCGCGGACCACGTACGGGCGGTCGTCGAACCAGCCGACCTCCAGCAGCCTGGCGGTGTGCGCCCCGGACGCGCGCTTGGCGGCGTGCAGCTCGTTCGTGATCCGCTCCCGCACCCGGGGGTCGGGAGCCTCCGGCTCGGCGGTGAGGAGGCGGATGACGCGGATGGTGTCGTCGTCAGGAAGATGCCCCAGGTAGACGGCGTGTCCTGCGTCCGGGGCGAGCCGGCCGACCAGGATGTACACACCAATACGCTTGGGATCTTCGGGCAGTAATGGGTGCAAATACCCCATTGCATTCCTTCCAGCACAGCTGTCAATAAAGCCGCTTTAAGCTAATTGGGCACCATCCAACCAAATTTGGCGCACCAGGTCGTATTTTTAATCCCGTTCGTTACGTTTGGTTCCCGACGGAGCCCGGCCGCCAGCCCCTGCGGCGCCCCATCGGGACCGCGATGCCCGCCACCGTGACCAGGACGCCCACGACGAGCGCTCCCAGCGCGACCCAGATCGAGATCGAGATGGCCCGGGAATCCTCGGGAGGCGCCGGCCGCACCGCGTTCCCGGGCAGCGGGGCCGCCTGGCGCGGCGCGAGCGCCACCTGCTCGGACGGCAGGATCGCCGAGACCGCCAGCAGCGGGTTGACCATCCCCGCCCCGGTGCCCGCCCCCGCGCCGCCGTCGGCGGTCAGCTCGACGCGCCGCCGTACCCGCACGTTGTCCAGCCCGGGGTGGCGGGCACGGACCAGCGCGACCACCCCGGCCACGTACGGGGCGGCGAAGCTGGTGCCCTCCAGGTCCTCCCGGTAGGCGCGCCCGGCCCAGGTGCTCGTGACGTTCCGGCCGGGGGCCAGGACGGAGACGGGGGTGACGGCGTTGGACGAGTCGGCCCTCACCCCGTCGGGACCGGCGGCCCCGACCGAGAGGACCCCCTCGTAGGCGGCCGGGTAGGCGGGCGCCGGGGTGCCGTCCTCCTTCTGCACGTTGCCGGCCGCGGCCACCACGACCGCGTCCATGGCGAGGGCGTAGGCGACCGCGTTGCGCAGGTCGGCCTGGTCGCTCGCCTGGACCGAGACGTTGATCACGTCGGCGCCCAGCTGGGCGGCCCGCACGATGGCCATGGCCAGCCGGCCCACGTCGCCGGTGCCGTCCTCGGTCTGCTTGATGGAGATCAACTTCGCCCGCGGCGCGACCCCGGTGAAGGGCACCCCCTTCATCTCGGCCGCCGCGATGATGCCCGCCACCGCCGTGCCGTGGCCGAGGCAGTCGCGGTTTCCGGTGGAGGTCAGGTCGATGGACCGGATCCCCCTCAGCTGGGGGTGCCTGGTGTCCACCCCGCTGTCGACGACCGCGACGGTCACCCCGGCGCCCTTGGTCAGCTCCCACACCTCGGGGAGGCTGAGCCGTCGCTGGGCCCAGGACTCCCCGATGCTGGTCGTGCCGCGCTTGGGGTTGCATTTGGCGGGCGCGGCCTCCACCCCCGCCGTCGAGGTGGTTCCCGCCGCCCTCGCGCCCACCGTCACCTTCGCCACGGCCGGCGGCGCCGCGATCGCCGCCAGCACCAGCACCGTGACGAGCATTCGACCGATCACGAAACGCCCCCAGAACAAACCAGAACGAACGGTCTCCCGAGCGAAACGGCCCCCATGCCGAGACGCTTCCGGGGCGAGAAGGCCCCAGAAACGGGTGAATACCGGGCAGCACCCTACTCAGCTTGATCGCACGCCGTCACGGCGTGGCGGGATTCCCCCGGCCGGAGGCGCGATCCGGCGGTCATAGGCTGGCCGTGGGCGGGCGAGCCGGGCAGGCGCCCGCGGCCCCGCCCACGTCCCGACGCGAAACCAGGAGCAGTCTTGAGCCATTACCCATGGGGTGAGGCGACCGCGACCGGCATCGGGTCGCATCCGGGAGAGGACCACGCCGAGGCGGTCAGGGTCGCCTTCGGCGAGTCGCCCGCGCTGCCGTACCTGCCGGAGTTGCCCGCCCGAGGTGTCGGCGCCGACATGATCGGGCGCACCGCCTCACTCCTGCTGGAGCTGCCCGTCGAGGTGCAACCCTCGGGCTGGCGGTTCGCCGACAGGCCCGGCCGCGACTTCAAGCGCGCCCGCGACCATCTCGTGCGCGACCTCGACGGGCTGGAGGAGGTGACCCAGGGGTACGAGGGGCCCTTCAAGATCCAGGTGTGCGGGCCGTGGACGCTGGCGGGGGCGATCGAGCTCCGGTACGGCGACAAGACGCTCGCCGACCCGGGGGCGGTGCGCGACCTGGTGGACTCCCTGACCGAGGGACTCGCCGCGCACGTCGCCGACGTGCGCCGCAGGGTGCCCGGCGCCTCGCAGATCGTGGTCCAGATCGACGAGCCGGGGCTGCCCGGCGTCCTCATGGGCACGGTGCCGACCGCCTCGGGCTTCGGGCGGCTGGCCGCCGTCGACCGCCAGATCGTCGCCGACCGGCTCGCGGCGGTGCTCCCCGCGGAGACGTTCACGGTCGTGCACTGCTGTGCCCCCGGCGTGCCCTTCGGTGTCCTGCGCGCGGCGGGCGTGGGGGCCGTCTCGCTGGACGCCCATCTCATGAGGAGGCGCGACGAGGACGCGATCGGCGAGACCGTCGAGGCCGGGACCGCCCTGTTCCTCGGTGTCGTCCCGGGCGTGGACTCCAAGATCCCGGACATCGACGTGGTCGCGAAACCCGCCGTCGAGCTCTGGCGCCGTCTCGGCTTCCCCACCTCGACCCTGGCCTCGCAGGTCGTGCTCACCCCCTCCTGCGGCCTGGCCGGGGCCTCGCCCGCCTACGCCAGGGCAGCCCTGGCCGCCTGCCGCAAGGCGGCGGGCGTGCTGCGGGACGACCCCGGCGAGTAATGCCTTGCGGCGCCGTACGGGAGCGGCGAGGGCTTGTCCAACTCGGAGCAATGGCGGGGTCGCGTTGTCGGTGCCCGAGGATACGTTTGTCTTGGGCCACGACGATGGGAGGACCGGGCGATGGGTGCTGAGGTCGAGGGTGTGCCGGTGTCGGCGCTGGAGCGGCACGCGGAGCTGAGCGAGCTGGTCGAGGAGGCCAACTGGCGTTATCACGTGCTCGACTCGCCCACCGTGAGCGACGCCCAGTACGACACGTGGATGCGCGAGCTGCGCGAGCTGGAGGAGGAGAGCCCGACTCTCCGCACACCCGACTCGCCCACCCAGAAGATCGGCGCGCCGATCTCCAGCGACTTCACCCCGGTCAAGCACCTGCAGCGCATGGAGAGCCTCGACAACGCCTTCAACGCCGACGACCTCGCCTCCTGGCAGGCGAGGGCCGAGCGGCTGGCCGAGCGCGACCCCGCGCCCTACCTGTGCGAGCTGAAGATCGACGGCCTGGCGATCGCGCTGCTCTACGAGAAGGGGCGCCTGACGAGGGGCGCGACCAGGGGCGACGGCCGCGTCGGCGACGACGTGACGGCCAACGTCCGTACGATCGCCAACATCCCCCACCGCCTGACCGGCGACGACGTGCCCGACGTGGTGGAGGTCAGGGGCGAGGTCTACATCCCCGTCGAGGAGTTCGAGAAGCTCAACGAGCAGCTGGTCGAGGCGGGCAAGGCGCCGTTCGCCAACCCGCGCAACTCCGCCGCGGGCTCCCTGCGGCAGAAGGACCCGCGCGTCACCGCGCAGCGGCCGCTCTACATGATCGTTCACGGCATCGGCAAGTGGGAGGGTGCCGTCGCGCCCCGCGCCCAGTCGGAGGTCTACGAGCGGCTCAAGGGGTTCGGCCTGCCGGTCAGCGACCTCTACAAGGTCGTCGACGACCTCGACGGCATCAACGCCTTCATCGAGTTCTACCGCGAGCACCGCCACGACCCGGCCTACGAGATCGACGGCGTCGTGGCCAAGGTCGACCGCATCGAGCTGCAGAACAATCTGGGCTCCACCAGCCGGGCCCCGCGCTGGGCGATCGCCTACAAATACCCGCCGGAGGAGGTCAACACCAGGCTCCTCGACATCCAGGTCGCGGTGGGCCGCACCGGCAGGGTCACGCCGTACGGAGTGATGGAGCCGATCGTCGTGGCGGGCTCCACGGTCGAGCGGGCCACGCTGCACAACGCCTCCGAGGTGGCGCGCAAGGGCGTGCTGATCGGCGACACCGTGGTGCTGCGCAAGGCGGGCGACGTCATTCCCGAGATCGTCGGCCCGGTCGCCGACCTGCGCGACGGCACCGAGCGCGAGTTCGTGATGCCGGGGCGCTGCCCGGAGTGCGACACCGAGCTGGCGTACGAGAAGGAGGGCGACGCCGACCTGCGCTGCCCCAACACCATGGCGTGCCCCGCCCAGCTCCGCGAGCGCATCTTCTTCGCGGCCGGGCGCAGGGCGTTCGACATCGAGGGGCTGGGCTACGTGGCGGCCACCGCGCTGACCCAGCCGCTGCCGCCGCAGGAGCCGCCGGTCCGCACCGAGGCGGACCTGTTCGACCTGACGATGGAGCAGCTGCTGCCGATCAGGTCGGTGGTCCGCGACCCCGACACCGGCCTGCCGAAGACCGATCCGGAGAGCGGCGAGCAGAAGGTCGTCACCTTCTTCGCCAACCAGAGCGGCGAGCCGAGCAAGAACGCCGAGAAGATGCTGGAGCAGCTGAAGAAGGCCAAGGGCCAGCCGGTCTGGCGGGTGCTCGTCGCGCTCTCCATCCGGCACGTCGGCCCCCCGACGGCCCAGGCGATCGCCGACGAGTTCCGTTCGATCCCCGCGATCGCGGAGGCCTCGGAGGAGGAGCTCGCCGCCGTCGAGGGCGTCGGCCCGCGCGTGGCCGCGGCGATCCACGACTGGTTCACGGTCGACTGGCACCGGGAGATCGTCGAGCGGTGGGCGGCCGCCGGGGTCCGGATGGTCGACGATCCCCCGGCCGGGCAGCTCCCGCAGACCCTGGCCGGGCTGACCTTCGTGGTGACCGGCACGCTCGCCGACTTCACCCGCGACCAGGCGGGCGAGGCCCTGAGCGGCCGGGGCGGCAAGGTCACGGCGTCGGTGTCGAAGAAGACGTCCTTCCTGGTGGCGGGGGAGAACGCCGGTTCCAAGTTCGACAAGGCGGTCAAGCTCGGCGTGCCGATCCTCGACGAGGCCGGCCTGCGGGTCCTGCTGACCGAGGGGCCCGAGGCGGCGTCGGAGATGACGATGCGCCCCGAGGAGTAGCGGGCCGCCCCGCTCCTGTGTCTCAAAAACGTGCGAATTGTCAGTGACGGAACGTGCGCAATCGGTTTCGCGAAGTGGCCCGTAGGCCGTACTCTCCCATAGTGAACTAATGGGGGTTTTGTTACTCATGGCCGACCCAACCGACACCCGCGACACCGGACCGCGACCGGGAACGCCCCTGTGGGCCTATCTCGCCGCGGTCATCACGATCGGGTTCACCGCGCTCGTCGTGTCCCAGCTGCGCATAGACATGGTGGAGGCCGCGGAGCTCGTCCGCAGCCCGCTGTTCTGGATGCTCGCGACCCTGATCGTGCTGGGCGAGCTGCGGCCGGTGGTCCTGTCGTCGTCGATGACGGTGGGCGGCACATACCCGTCGACCATGTTCACCTTCGCCGTGCTGCTCCACTACGGCCTGCCGGTCGCCGTGCTGTCGCAGGCGGTCGCCATGGTCGTCAACGGGGCCGTCACCCGCAAGGCGTGCCATCGGGTCATGTTCAACATCGCGCAGGCGACGCTGGCCTGCAGCGCGGCCGGGCTGGTGCTCGGGCTGTTCGGCGACCGGCCCGTCACGGTGACCTCCGGGGTGCCTGAGGGGTCCGACCTGCTGGCGATCGGCCTGGCCGGGCTCGCCTACTTCGTGGTCCGGGCCCTGCTGGTCTCCGGCGCGGTGGCGCTGCACGAGCGCAGGTCGATCCACCGGGTGATCAAGACCACGATCGGCCACCAGAGCCTCGTCTACGCCGGGCTGCTCGGCCTGGCCCCGCTCGTCGTGGTGGTGATGAACCACTCGGCGGCCCTGGTGCCGCTGTTCCTGGCGCCGATGGCGGCGGTTTACTTCACCGCCACCATGTCGGTCCGCCGCGACCACCAGGCGATGCACGACGGGCTGACCGGGCTGCCCAACCGCAAGATGCTCGTGCTCAGCACGGAGGAGGCGCTCGCCGAGGCGCGGGACGGCGAGCGGGTCGGCCTGTTCCTGCTCGACCTCGACCGGTTCAAGGAGATCAACGACACCCTCGGGCATCCGGTCGGCGACCAGCTCCTGCAGCTGGTCGCGCACCGGCTCACCCACAGCGTCCGTCCCGGTGACGTGGTGGCCAGGCTCGGCGGCGACGAGTTCGCCGTCCTGCTGCCCTCGGTCAGGGACGCCACGGCGGCCAGGGAGGTGGCGGCGCGCCTGCGGGTGGCGATCACCGAACCGGTCCGGCTGGAGGGCATGAGCTTCGACCTGGACGCCTCGTTCGGCATCGCCATCTACCCCGACCACGCGCCCGACTTCGAGATGCTCCTGCAGCGCTCCGACGTGGCCATGTACCTGGCCAAGGAGGGCAGGACCGGGGTCGAGATCTACGCCGCAGACAAGGACCGCAACAGTCCCGAGCGGCTCAACCTCCTCGGTGACCTGCGCAGGGCCATCGACCGCTCCGAGCTGCGGCTGCACTACCAGCCCAAGCTCGACCTCGCCGGCGGGCAGGTGCGGGGCGTGGAGGCACTGCTGCGGTGGCGCCACCCGGAGCGGGGAATGATCTCCCCCGGGGAGTTCGTGCCGATGGCCGAGCAGTCGTACCTGATGCGGCACCTCACCGGCTACGTCATCGACGCCGCGCTGGAGCAGGCCGCCCACTGGTGGCACACCGGCCTGCACGAGCAGATCTCCGTCAACGTCTCGGCCCGCGACCTTCTCGACTGCGCACTGTCCGACCAGCTGGGAGCGGGCCTGGCGCGATACCGGCTGCCGCCCAAGGCGATCCAGCTGGAGGTCACCGAGCGCATCCTGATGACCGACCAGGCCTACACCGACGGCGCCGTCCGGGCCCTGACCGCGCTGGGGGTGCCGCTCGCGCTGGACGACTTCGGCACCGGTTACTCCTCGCTGGTCCGCCTGCAACGCCTGCCGGTCGCCGAGGTCAAGATCGACTCCTCGTTCGTCCGCCGCATCGGCGAGTCCAAGGACGACGAGCGGATCGTCCGCTCCATCGTCGACCTGGTCCGTTCCCTCGGCCTGCGCTCGGTCGCCGAGGGCGTCGAGTCGGCCGAGGTGGCCGCCCGCCTTGCCGACATGGGCTGTGACCTGGGTCAGGGCTGGCTGTTCGCCGAACCCATGTCCGCTGCCGACGCGACCGTATGGTTGCGCAAACACCGAGCCCTCGCCACGCACGACTTCGGCTTCCTGCGCCCCACCGAGATCCTGGATCCCCAGAGGGCTTAGTCCGGCCCCGATGATCTCGTCCGGGACGTTCGGGCGCTCGGACGGTTCGCGGTTTCCGAGGTGGCTAGTTCCACGCCCGGATGAGATCGTCGGGACCGTACGCGGCGGTGAGGCCGGAGCAGGACACTCCGCCGCGCGAGACCGCGACGAGCGGGGTCGGCTCGTCCGTCAGGGCCGCTCGGTGCCTGGCCAGCGCGGCGAGGTCGCGGTCGTCGAACGAGGCGTTCTCCAGCCACTTGATCGACCCCAGGAAGCACAGTCGCCGGGCGATCGGCCCCCTGTCCGCGCCCACGATGTCGATCTCCACGTCGTTGCTCCTGGTCCAGTAGGAGCCGATCGCGGGTGCCTCCGGCAACCTGTCGTCGGGGAGCAGCCGGGCCAGTGACTCGCGTATGAGGGGTTCCACGGCTCGACCCCGCCAGGTGCTCCACTGTGAGGCGACCCGCCGCATGGTCAGGTCACCTCTGCGGCGCTCTATCTCGGGCATGTGCGGTCGCAGGAAGTGGAGCCAGAAACGCAGGTAGGCGTCGGTCACGCGGTATCGGCGTTCCTTGGAGGGGCGGGTGGACAGCGGCAGCTCACCGGTCACGATCCCTTTGGAGGTCAGAAGCTCGGCCGCCCTGGAGAGAGTGCTGTGCGAGATCCCGCCCGCGCTTCTGGCGATGTTGGTGAACGTGCGCTCGCCGCTGCCGATGGCCCGCAGCACCTCACTCGCCTGGGCGGCGGACGGGAATTCGGCCGCGAGGGAGCGCTCGGCGGACACCAGAAGGGCCGAGACCGGGTTCGTCAGGGCGGTGTGCAGGTATTCCCAGAGCGACGCCCCGCGAGGCCACTCCCCGCAGACGAGCGGGAGGCCGCCGGTGACCAGGGCCGCGTCGAACGCGTCGGCGGCCGTGAGGCGGAGCATCTGCTGGATCTCACGGGGGTTGAGCGGCCCGACGATCATTTCGGTGCCGCGCTGGTGGAAGGGGCGCTCGTAGCTGTTCAGCGCCTCCATCATGGACAGGTCGGATCCGATGAGGATCAGCAGAACGGGCTTGCGGCTGAGGAACCGGTCCCAGGCGCGCTGGAGCAGCCCCTCGAAGGCGTCCACGCGGTCCATGAGATAGGGAACCTCGTCGATCACGACGATGGACGGGCTGTCGTCGGGGAGCGCGTCCGCCAGCAGTTGCAGCGCTCCGTTCCAGGTGCCGGGCGCCATCTCGGAGAACGCGTTCCGGCCGGGCAGGTCCGACATCGCGACGTCCGCCATGAGCTGGTGCAGTTCGCTCTGGGCGTCCGCCCGCGCCGAGGTGTAGAAGAGCGACGGCAGGCCGCTGCGGCCGATGAACTCCTCGGCCAGGGCCGACTTGCCGATCCGTCTGCGTCCCCGGATCAGCACGCACTGTCCGGGACGTCCGGTCGTCGCCTCCGCCCGGACGCGGTCGAGCAGAGAACCCAGGGCCGCCAGCTCGTGCTCCCTGCCGATGAACCGACCCACTGGCGCTCCCCAATACTTCCACTGGCGATAGTATCGCTGGCGATACTATCGCCAGTGGAAGTAGGAGCGTACTTCTTAGAAGTACGCTCCTACTTCCACGACGGCCGAAGTGTGGTCCGCGATCTTCCTGGGCCGCTTCCGCCGGGTCCGGCGGCCCGGGGACGGTCTTGACCGCTTCGAGTAAGAGATCTTCGCTTGGTTGCGGCGGTGTTAATGAGTCGGGACCCTCAGGTCGCGAGCCATAGGATGACACTGTCCAATTGCCATTCCACGAAACGGGTTCAACGACTCATGTCCGCCATAACCCGCGACGAGGTCGCTCACCTCGCCCGGCTGTCCCGGCTGGCGCTGGCCGACGAGGAGCTCGACCACTTCGCCGCCCAGCTCGATGTGATCATCGGTGCGGTCGCCCGCGTCGCCGAGGTGGCGGCCGACGACATCCCGCCGTCCTCGCACGCGCTCCCGCTCACCAACGTCTACCGCCCCGACGAGGTACGACCCAGTCTGACCCCGGAAGAGGCGCTGTCCGGCGCCCCCGCGGTCGAGGACGGTCGTTTCCGCGTCCCGCGTATCCTCGGGGAGGAAGCATGAGCCTCATCCGCAAGTCCGCCGCCGATCTGGGCGCGCTGATCGCGAGTGGCGAGGTCTCCGCCGTCGAGGTCGCCCAGGCCCACCTCGACCGGATGGCCGCCGTCGAGCCGAAGATCAACGCCTTCCTCCACATCGACGCCGAGACGACCCTGGAGCAGGCGCGGGTCGTCGACGCCCGCAGGGCCGCCGGCGAGGAGCTCGGCCCGCTGGCCGGGGTGCCGATCGCGCACAAGGACGTCTTCACCACCAAGGACATGCCGACCACGGCCGGATCGAAGATCCTCCAGGGCTGGAAGCCGCCGTACGACGCGACCGTGACCCGCCGCCTGCGCGAGTCCGGCCTGGTGATCCTCGGCAAGACCAACCTCGACGAGTTCGCGATGGGCTCCTCCACCGAGAACTCGGCGTACGGCGTCACCCACAACCCGTGGGACCTGTCCCGCATCCCCGGCGGCTCCTCCGGCGGCTCCTCCGCCGCGGTCGCCGCGTACGAGGCCCCGCTGTCCACCGGCACCGACACCGGCGGCTCGATCCGCCAGCCCGCCGCGGTCACCGGCATCGTGGGCATGAAGCCGACCTACGGCGGCTCGTCCCGCTACGGCCTGATCGCCTTCGCCAGCTCGCTCGACACCCCGGGCCCCTTCGCCCGCAACGTGCTCGACGCGGCGCTGCTGCACGAGGCGTTCTCCGGGCACGACGTCATGGACTCCACCTCCGTCGACGCCCCGGTGCCCTCGGTCGTGGAGGCGGCGCGCAACGGCGACGTGGCGGGGCTGCGCATCGGCGTGGTCAAGGAGTTCGGCGGCGACGGCTACCAGGCGGGCGTGCTCGCGCGCTTCCACGAGACCGTGGAGCTGCTGGAGTCGCTGGGCGCGAAGGTCTTCGAGGTCTCCTGCCCGTCGTTCACCACCGCGCTGCCCGCGTACTACCTCATCGCCCCCTCGGAGTGCTCGTCCAACCTGGCCCGCTTCGACGCCATGAGATACGGCCTGCGTGTCGGCGACGACGGCACGCGCAGCGCCGAGGAGGTCATGGCCCTGACCCGGGCGCAGGGCTTCGGCCCCGAGGTCAAGCGCCGCATCATCCTCGGCACGTACGCGCTGTCCAGCGGTTACTACGACGCCTACTACGGCCAGGCGCAGAAGGTCCGCACGCTCATCGCGCGCGACTTCGAGTCCGCCTTCCAGCAGGTGGACGTGCTCATCTCGCCGACGACGCCCACCACGGCGTTCCCGATCGGCGAGCGCGCCGACGACCCCATGGCGATGTACCTGGCCGATCTGTGCACCATCCCGACCAACCTGGCGGGCAACGCGGCCATCTCCGTGCCGTGCGGTCTGGCCGACGAGGACGGCCTGCCGGTCGGTCTGCAGATCATGGCCCCGGTGCTCGGCGACGACCGCTGCTACCGGGTCGGCGCCGCGGTCGAGAAGGCCCTCCAGAGCCGGTGGGGCGGCGACCTGCTGTCCAGGGCCCCGGAGCTGTAGGGCTTTTCCGGGACCGTGGGGTGAGGGCGAGGGGGCGACAGGTGACAGGGAGAACGGCGGCATGATCACTCGGATCGAGATCGACGGGTTCAAGTCCTTCTTGAGCTTCGATCTCGATGTGCCGCCCTTCCTCGCGCTGGTCGGCCCCAACGCGAGCGGCAAGTCGAACCTCTTCGACGCCGTGGGGTTCGTGGCGGCCGAGATCGAAGGTTCCGGCGGGCTGTTCGGGGCCACCCGCGGGCTGCCGGGCGAGCAGTTCCACCGGGTCGCCCACGGTTCGGCGGTGCCCGGATTCGTCGTCTCGGTGGAGGCGCTGGTCACCCCGGAGCCCGGTTCCGTGGTGCCGATCAGGTTCGACGTGGGCGCGGAGATGGTGCTGAAGATCCCCAGGTCCAGCGGGGCCGTCGTCAGCCACGTGGCCCAGCGGATCCCCGAGGAGCTGCTGGAGCTCATGGTCGAGGACCCCGACCCGGAGAACACGCCCCGCCGTACGGTCCAGTCCTGGCGCCGCTACTCGCCGTCACCCGCGGCGATGCGCCGCCGCTGCCCCTCGGCCAACCGGGGGCCGCTCGCGGCCGACGGCGCGAACCTGGCCGCGGTGCTCGGGCGGATGGCGGGTACCGAGGCGCTGGCCGACCTCGCGGCCGATCTCGCGGGGGTGGTCCCCGACGTCACGGGGCTGGTGCCGCGCGTCGAGCGCGGGGAGTGCTCCTTCGACCTGCTCGTCGACGGCCAGGGGGTGGTTCCGGCGGCGCTGCTGTCCGACGGCACCCTGCGGATCCTCGGCCTGCTCGCCGCCCTGCACGACCCCGACCACCCGGGCACGCTGCTGGTGGAGGAGATCGAGAACGGCGTCCATCCGGCCCGTCTCGGAGAGCTGCTCCGGCGGGTGCGCCGCCGGATCACCGCGCCGGGAGGACCCGAGCCGCTGCGGCAGCTGATCCTCACCAGCCAGTCCCCGATCGTCGTCGCGGAGGTGTACCGGACCGAGCCGGACGCGCTGACGTTCCTCGACACCGCGGTCCGCGTCGACCCCGACAACGACCGGGTGTCGCGGGTCACCGTGGCCAAGCCGATCCAGCCGGACGGCGAGCCGGGCACGTTCGTCTCCCCCCGGCAGGTCCGCAAATACCTGGGCGCGGCGGCATGAGCAGCCGGCCGCTGGTCCCGGGACTCATCGCGGAGGGGGAGGCCGACGAGGGCTTCCTCGGTATCGTGATCTCCAGGCAGCTGCGCGAGCTCACCTGGATGTCGCCGTACGCCGTCGACGTCGAGGCGACGGAGGTCGTCTCCTGCGACCGGGAGCACATGGTCACCGCGCTGGAGGAGCTCGCGGCCGACTGCCACCTGCTCTTCACGCACGACGACGAGCGGGAGCGCCGCCGCAGAGACGGTGTCCGCTACCACTCGCACTACCTGGTGCCGGTGATCGGGCTGGGCGAGACGGAGGGCTGGCTGCTCGCCGACCCCGCCGCATGGGCGAAACTGGAGGGCAGCGACCTCAGCAGGCTGCCCGCGCGGCCCCGCGACGTCGAGAGGATCTCCGATCCCGCCGGGGTGCTGGCCACGACCGTCCCCCGGCGCGGCAAGCCTGCCCGCGACTACTTCGAGTACATAGGACGCAACATCGACCTCGCCGTTCTGGCCCAGGTGCCCGCCTACGCGAACTGGGTGGCCGAGACGAGAAACGCGTTGAAGGGACTGGGTTATCTATGAAGCAGGAAATGGTGAACGACAATGAGCGCTGAGACGTTGATGCCGTACGACGAGGCGCTGGAGCGCTTCGAGCCGGTGCTGGGCCTGGAGACGCACGTCGAGCTGGGTACCGCGTCGAAGATGTTCTGCGGCTGCCCGACCACGTTCGGCGCCCCGCCGAACACGCACGTCTGCCCTGTCTGCCTGGCGCTGCCCGGCTCGCTGCCGACGGCCAACGCCGCCGCGATCGAGGCGACCATCCGCATCGGCCTGGCGCTCAACTGCTCCATCGCCGAGTGGTGCCGCTTCGCCCGGAAGAACTACTTCTATCCGGACATGCCGAAGAACTACCAGATCAGCCAGTACGACGAGCCGCTCTGCTTCGACGGCTACCTCGACGTCGAGGTCGACGGCAAGACCGTCAGGATCGAGATCGAGCGGGTCCACCTGGAGGAGGACACCGGCAAGTCCACCCACGTGGGTGGCGCGACCGGCCGCATCCACGGTGCCGACTACTCGATCGTCGACTACAACCGGGCGGGCATCCCGCTGGTGGAGATCGTCACCAAGCCGGTCCCGGGGACCGACAGGCTCGCCCCCGAGGTCGCCCGCGCCTACGGCATCGAGCTGCGCGAGCTGGTGCGCAGCCTCGGCGTCTCGGACGTGCGCATGGAGGAGGGTTCCATGCGCTTCGACGTGAACGTCTCCCTCATGCCGCGCGGCTCCTCGGAGTGGGGCACCCGCACCGAGACCAAGAACGTCAACTCGCTGCGCAGCGTCGAGCGCTCCGTACGAGGTGAGATCGAGCGCCAGGCCGCGATCCTGGCTGACGGCGGCCGGATCATCCAGGAGACCCGCCACTTCCACGAGAACACCGGCACCACCACCTCGGGACGGTCCAAGGAGGAGGCGCAGGACTACCGCTACTTCCCCGAGCCCGACCTGGTGCCGATCGCCCCCGACCCGGCGTGGGTCGCCGCCCTCAAGGCCGCCCTGCCCGAGCTGCCCGGCACGCGGCGCAAGCGGCTCCAGCAGGAGTGGGGCGTCTCCGACCTGGACATGGCGGCCATGCACAACGCCGACGCCATCGCCCTGGTCGAGGCGACGGTCGCCGCGGGCGCCCCGCCCGCGGACGCCCGCAAGTGGTGGATGGGCGAGCTGGCCCGCCGCGCCAACGAGGCCGGGCTCCCGCTGAGCGCGCTGAGCATCACCCCCGACCAGATCGCCAGGGTGTGCGCGATGGTCGCCGGGGGAGCGCTGAACGACAAGCTGGCCCGCCAGGTGCTGGAGGGCGTGCTGAACGGCGAGGGCTCTCCCGACGAGGTGGTGGCCGCCCGCGGCCTGCAGATCGTCAACGACGAGGGCGAGCTGATGGAGATCATCGACCAGGTCCTGGCGAGCAACGCCGACGCGGCCGACAAGGTGCGCAACGGCAAGGTCGCCGCGGTCGGCGCCCTGGTCGGCGGCGTCATGAAGGCCAGCAGGGGCAAGGCCGACGCGGGCCGCGCCCGCGAGCTCATCCTGGAGCGCCTCGGCGTCTCCGGCTAGTCGGGCGTCCCCGGACAACCCGCGCGAAGGGTGTCCGAGAGGCCGCGCTGGAGGTTTTACGTGTAACCCGCGTCAAGGCTCCGCCGCCTCGTCGGGGTCCCGGGTGGTCCGGCCCCCCGGTAGGTGGACATACCCGGCCGGACGATGTGAACGGTGCCCCCGCCCCTCCTGGCGGGAGCACCGCCGCGACCGGCGTACGACGGCGCCGGACCCGGAGCGCCGTCCGGTCGCGCATGACCCGCGAGCGGCCCCTGGTCGTCCGCACCACCGCTCGCGGGAGTTCAGTACGACGACACACGGACAAGTCCGTGTGTCGTCGCGGCTGTTCAGGGGGCGGTGAAGGTGTGCCACGCCCGCGCGCTGTGCAGCCTTTCGACCTGGACGGGCAGTTCCGAAGCGAGTGCCTCGCCGGAGAAGCGCATGAACGTCTCCCGGACACCGGCCTGCCTCTGTTGTTGAGTGACGGTGGCCGGCAGGGTGGCGTACCAGACGGGGACGCTGAGATCGGTCACGCAGACGATCTCCCAGCCGGGATAGGCCTGTCGGAGCGCGGCGAGCCGGCGCTCGGCCAGTTCCCCCGCTTCCTCGGAGAACTGCGGTCCTCGGAGGGCTGGGTTCTCCTGGCTCGTCATCGTGAAGCCTCCCGCCGGGTCCGGGCTCGCTGTTCACACTCGTCGAGCTGGCGGCACAGGTCGCTCGGGCCGGGGGCGTGCGGGTACGGGTGCAGACGCAGCCCGGCACCGGGCGCGGGCCGGTGGCGTACCAGATGCCATTGACCCGCCAGATCCTCCAGGGCCGGAACGCGTGGCCGATGACCATGGCGAGCGCGTCGGCCTGGTCCTCGGTCAGGAGGAGTGGATCCTCGGCGTCCAGCGCGTGTGGTGATTCAGTGTTCCGGTGCATGTACAAAGCGTCACCGTTACGAGGGGTGGCGAAGTATCACGGGTTCGTGAAACCCGCACGTGCTACGGCAGGCCGAGCCAGCTCGCGAAGCCGCTGAGGTTCCGGGGACGCCGCCGTTCCAGGTCGACGAGCATCCGGACGGTTTCACGGACCATCGGGTGGTTGCGCGTCTGCTGGGGGGCGACACGGCGGGCGGCGAGCAGCATCTCCAGGGACTTTTGGCGATCGCCGTGGTAGAGCCAGCCGCGCGCCAGGTCGATGTAGTGGTGGCCGAGACGGACCGGTGCGACCGTCGGGGGGAGCGTGGCGTGCCGGGCGCGACGAACCGCCTCGCCGCCGTCGTACATCTCCACGGCGACCGCGACCTCGTGCATGATCACATTGGAGGACCCGAATTCGAGGCCGTAGTGGTTCGCGTCCCCGCCCAGCACGCGAGCGGCCTCGCGCGCGTGCTCGATGTGGTCGAACGCGGTCTGCCGGTCCGCCGCGCGGGCGGCAAAGATCGCGGATCGGAGGTGAGCGGCGCCGTACACGCTCAGCTCGGCGGGAGCCAGGCGGTCGAGATCCTCGCCGATGTTCCGACGAACTCGATCCAGAAGCATCAGGCCCTTGTCGTAGGTGGCCGTCGCCAGGAAAAGGGTCGACCGCTGCCACTGCGTGCGGGCGACGCGCAGCGGATCCTGGGACGCCTGGGCCGCCCACGCCACCCGATCCATGGCGGAGCTCCGCAGGCCGAAGTACCCCAGCGTGTAGGCGATCGCCGTCACCCCGGTGTACGCCTCGGACAGCAGCCCGAAGAGCTCGTCGCGCCGCGCGCCCTCGTTGGCGTGCGCGGCTCTCGTCAGCTCCTCCAGGAGACCCGGAAGCATCTCTCCCAGCTGGGCGTACCGGGCCCGCCGGCCCAGCGCGGACGCGCGACGCACGCTCGCCCGAAGCCGCTCCATCGATGGCGGCGAGATGTCCTCGTCGGGCAGATCCCATGTGAGGAGCGCACGCCGGATCTCGGGAACGCACTGGTGAACCCGGTTCTCACGCGCTTCGGGATCGCGGTACGGCTGGCCTGTCAGCTCGCCGAGCCCGATCCGCAGAGTTCGGGCCACGCCGGTGATGAGAGCCTGCGTGGCCGGTTTGTGCCCTCGTTCGACCTGGGCGATCAGGCTCTTGGAACAGGGCACTCGATCGGCGAGCTGCTGTTGCGTCAGGCCGCGCAACTTGCGGGCCTGGGCGATCCGCCGCCCGATTCGCTCTTCGCCAGGGGTATCCGCACCATCATCACGCATGAGCAGGCCCCGTACGTATCCGTAATGGTCTCGACGACCTCAGGCTACGTCCGGGGCCTTCGCATGTCATGGAAACAGCTGGTCAGGGTCGGTGTCGTAGGAAATCGATCATCTCGGTCCTGGTCTCCTCGTGCGGTTCGACCGATGCCGCCCGCCTCACCCAGTTTCTTGCCTCGTCCGGTACGGCCGAGGCCGGCCAGGTGGTCAGCGCGGCCAGGGCCGCGCGCCGGGTCCTGGTGACCCGGTTGCGCAGCGCCACGTCGATCAGTGCCAGCCCGATGCCGGGGAAGGCCTTCAGCCCGCCCACGACGGACTCCAGCGCTCGATCCGGCTTGTACTCCTGGCCGATGCCGCGGCGATCCCCCGGCCCGTCGGCCAGATCGGCCAGGGGAAGAAGGCGTTCGGCCAGGTCGCTGAGCTGTTCGGCCTCCTCGGCGGTGGCGAGCCCGATGGCGTGGTACCAGGCGAAATCGTCCAGCGGATCGGTCTCCAGACGGGCGACGATCTGCGGGACCACCTGTAGACGAAGTCTGTCGGCGGCCCACATCGCGTGGCTGAAATCGGCATGGTGTGGATCGGCCAGGCGCTCCAGCACGAGGTCGTTCCACCGGGGTCGAACGACGAGGTCCTCGTAGCGGTGGCGGAGTCGCGCGACCACGTCCGGGGGCCAGGGCGAATCGTCGCCGGGCTTACGCAGGAAGGCCAGGATTCTCAGTACGGCGTCCAGCCTGCCGAGCGTGGCCCGCCGGTCGGTGAGGAGGTCGGCGAGGCGATGCATGGCCGGTACGGCGTCGGCGTAGTCGCCCATGTCCTCGGCCGGGCCGCCCAGCGCCAGGGCGGCCAGGATGCCCGCGGCGCCGTCGAGCAGAGCGTCGTCGACGTCCGGTTCCAGCAGGGCCGAGTACAGGTCGCCGGTCGTGGCCGCGAGGTGGGCCAGGTACTCGTTCATGATCCCGTTGCGGAAACCGTCGCGGAGCAACCAGTCCTTGATCTGCGGATCGTCGCACCCCTTGAGCCGTTCCACCGCGTGGATGCGCCCCCAGCCCCGCACTCGGCGGGCCAGTTCGTAGGTGGCGCGTTGGCGGTCGGGCTGGGTGCGCCGCAGGGCCACCACCGCGTACAGGGTGAGCTCCTCCAGCGTGCCGAGCAGGAGCAGGAGCTCCCGGTCCCGCTCGTCCCCGCAGGCGCCGAGCAGCACAAGGCCGATCTTGACAGCGTCACGGCGGGTGCCGTGTTCGGCCAGATGCCGTCCGACCGCGCCGATACGGTCCCTGGGGAGTCGTTGTCGCCGGATCCGGTCGACGAGGCCGTCGGCGATACCGAGCGCTGACACGGTACCGAGCCGATCGTGCAGCAACAGGAGATCGTCGTGGGCGGGATCGCCGGTGACGAGCCTGCCGAGCAGGTCGGCGATCTCGATGACGGCGTCGTCGTCGGGCTCGATGCCGAAGTGATGGCTCTGGATGCCGTCCATGACGACGCTGCTGATGAACGGCTCGTCGCCGGTGGGGCGGGGCAGATCATCGGGGAGCCGGTAGGCGTCCTCGGGCCACGGACCGGGTCCGTAGCGCAGGGACATCGCGAGTGCGTGAGCGAGGAAGGTGGGGCAATCGTCAAGAGGATCGTCGCCCAGCTTCCAGGTGCCGGGGTTCACCGGCTGGGGCGATGGCCGCCCTTCCTGTAGGTCATGCCCGCCATGATGACCTATGGGGCGTCCGGATCGCAATCACGGGCCACCCACCCGGGCCGATGGCAAGAACCGCGGACCACCGTTCCCCGTGCCGACAGCGCCTCGGCGAACGCGCCGATCCCGCTAGGAGGAGTTTTCTGCAGGATCGGTCCATTATGTACATATTTTTATTTGGTCAGCCACTCGCCCTTGTGATCGGCGAATCCACTGTTCAGTGCGAACTGCAGCTTTTCGATTTTCGTGGTCTTGGGGACCTCGAAAACGATGACCCCCTTACGGCTGTCGCCGCTGCTCATCGTGACCGACCCGGCGAACGAGACGCCTTCCTGTATGTCGCCGAACGTTGATCGGTATTGCTGGCCCTCGGTGTCGATCAACAGGGCACCGTTGGACGGACTGTCGCTGTAGGCCTGCTGGCCGGTGTTTTCAAGGGTCAGTTGGATCGCGAAGAAGCGACTGCCGTCTTTCGGCTTGAGGAAGTCGGTCTTCGGTGTCGCGTTCTCGACGACCTTTTCGAGGGTCACGGCGACCTGGAGATCAGATTCGATGCCTCTCAGGGTGATCGTGCCACCTACGGTCGCCGTCGAAGGTTTGGATTCCGGCTCCTGAGTCGGCGCCTTCTCGATTTTCGCTTCGGTTTCTGCTTCGGTTTCCGCGACGGGAGCCGACTGGGCGGTGGTCGGCCGGTCTTTCCGCGTCGTCACCGTGGTGTCGTCGCTGACGCTGACGACGGCCGCGACGCAGCCGAACAGCAGCAGGATGGGGGCGCAGACGACGAGCAGCCAGAACGCGGCCCCCCTACCCGGCTTGCGTGGTGGCTCGCCGTACCCATGGCCGGGCGGCGGGTAAGGCCGGCCGTAGGGCTGCTCGTATCCGTGACCGGGTGGCGGGTAGGGCTGGCCGTAGGGCTGCTGGTGCTGCTGGGAGTAACCGTTTTGCGGGGATGGTGGCTGCCCGTACGGTCGCTGGTGTGGATCCTGTGGGCCGTACTGATTCGCCATCGGTGCTCCTGGGGCTAAAGGTGCATAGGGGACGCCCCGGATGTCCGCTCGGATGACACGGTCCGCGATTCTTCCGGCCTTTTCATGAATGCCGTGTGGTCAGGCACTCGACCGCAGGTTGGTAAGCGCCAGCCATTCGGCTGTGTTATCTCGAAAATTGGGCTAATTTGTGGTGATTTTGTGCCGTATGGGGAATGGAATCAGGCGGGGGTGGCCTGGGCGGCGACGAGTTCGGCGTACTTGCCGCCGACGGCCATCAGCTCCTCGTGGGTGCCGCGTTCGACGACGCGTCCGGAGTCGACCACCAGGATCAGGTCGGCGTCCCGGATCGTGCTCAGCCGGTGGGCGATCACGATCCGGGTCTGGGTGAGCCAGAACAGGTTGGACTCGATGGTCGCCTCGGTGGCGCTGTCCAGGTTGCTGGTGGCCTCGTCGAGCAGCAGGATCTTCGGCCGCGGCAGGATGGCGCGGGCCAGGGAGAGCCGCTGGCGCTGGCCGCCGGAGAGACCGCCGCCGTCGGTCAGCATCGTCTCGTACCCCATCGGCATGGCCATGATCTCCTCGTGCAGCGCCGCCACCTCGGCCGCGGCGACCACCCGCTCCAGGGACGCGTCGGGGAAGTTCAGCGCGATGTTCTCCCGGATCGAGCCGCTGAACAGGGAGGGGTCCTGGCCGACCACTCCGAACTGGCGGCGCAGGGTCCGCAGGTTGAGCTCGGAGGCCGGGACACCGTCGTACAGGATCTCGCCCTCCACCGGGGCGTGCAGTGTCAGCAGCAGCCTGGCCAGCGTGCTCTTGCCCGACCCCGAGGCGCCCACGAGGGCGACCTTCTGTCCCGGCCGGATGGAGACCGAGATGTCCTTCACCACCCACGGGCCGCGGGGGTCGTGCCGGAAGCTCACGCCGCGCAGTTCCACCGCGCCACGCAGCCGGAGGACCTCGATGCCGTCGCTGGGCTCAGGCTCGGAGGCCAGGATGTCGGACAGGCGGTCGAAGTGCGCGCCCGCCTGCTGCAGGCTCTGCAGGCCGGTCATCAACGAGCCCAGCGGGATCAGGGCACCGAGCGCGATGGCGTTGAGCGCGATCAGCGCGCCCACGGTCAGCTCCCCGTCCAGGACCCGCCACGTGCCGAGCCACAGCAGGCCGAGCGGGGCGACCACCCGGATCGCGGACAGCGCTGCCTCCACCAGGCCCTGGGTGAGACCGCTGCGCACGTCGGCGTTGAGCTGCTGGGTGAAGTGGGCCGACCACTGCTCCACCGCCCGCTTCTCGGACCCGGACGCCTTCAGCGTCTCGATGCCGGTGATCGCCTGGATGAGGCTGCTCTGCGACGCGGAGAAGGCGGCCAGCTCCTGCTGGGTGAGCAGGTTGATCCGGCGGGTGGTGGCCAAGACCAGGAGCCCCTGGGCCACGACCACCCCGGTCAGTGCCAGCCCGAAGACGGGATCCCAGACGTACACGAGCACGAGGTAGCCGACGGCGAGCGGGCCGTCCAGCAGCGCCGCCACGATCTGGCCGGTGAGGATGTCGCGCAGCGTGGAGACGCTGGCGGCCCGGGTCAGCAGGTCGCCCTTGCCGCGCTGCGCGAAGTACCGGTAGGGCAGCGCGACCAGATGGCCGATCACCCCCTCGGTGAGTTCCTGGTCGGCACGGGCACGTACCGCCACCAGCAGCGCCGCCCGCAGATAGCCGATCACGAACTGGGCCACCCCGGCCAGCAGCACGGCCCCGCCCAGCAGGGGCAGCAGGTCCGTTCCCCGTGACGGGATGACCCTGTCGATCAGCAGCTGGGAGAGGAGGGGCAGGGCCAGCCCCAGCAGTTGCAGCAGCAGCGAGGCCGCGATGACCTGCGCGAGCAGGCCACGCCGGCGCCGGAACAGGGTACGGACGAACTCGCGCCGCCAGGCGCTCGCCATCGAGGACGCGCCGCGGTGGAACCCCTCCCCGGGTTCGAAGACCAGCAGCACACCGGTGAACCCGGCGCCGAACTCCTCCGCGGTCAGGCGGCGGCGGCCCTGTCCGGGATCGACGAGGTCCACCCGGTCCGGCGCCCAGCGCTCGACCACCACGAAGTGGTTGAACTCCCAGTGCGCGACCGCGGGGAGCGGCACGCGCGCCAGGTCCTCGGGCGCGAGGGAGAACGCCCGCGCCTTCAGGCCGTGCTCGCGGGCACCCTCCACGATGGCCTTGGCACTCAGCCCGTCCCTGCCGACCTGGAGCCGTTCGGACACCTGGTGCAGCGTGGTGCGGTGGCCGTGGTGGCAGAGCACCATGGCCAGGCACGCCGCGCCGCACTCGGTGACGGTGTTCTGCAGCAGGACCGGTACGCGCCTCCTCATCCGCCCGCTCCCAGCGCGAGCGTGATCAGCACGGCGCCGGCCGCCAGGACGGCGGCCACCACGATCCACAGCAGCAGGAACGACGGGCCGCTGATCACCAATGGCATCCGGACGGTGGCGCGGGTCTCGACATGACGGCGCAACGCCTCTTCCCGGTAGACGAGCCGCCCTGGGCCGCTCCCCGCGGGAGGGCCGGTCGTCGAGGACCCGGGCTGGGCGGCGGGCGCGGCGGGAGCGGCGGCCGGGGGGCCGGGGCGGGGCGTCGGGGGGCCCGGATCGGTCGTCGAAGGCCGCGACGGGGCGGCCGGAGGCGAGTAGGGGGGCCGCGTCCGGTATCCCTCGGTGTCCTCCCAGTGCCTGACCCTGTGCCGGCCGGGCGCGGGAACGGCCTGGGTGCTGTCCGGATCGATCATGACCAGTGCCACTCGACCGTGGCCGCGGCGCGGTGCTCCGCCAGCCAGCCGGTGAACGCGGCCCGTCCGGCGGCGGCCAGTGTCTCCGCGTCGCCGGTGGCCGGGCTCCTGGACAGGACGGCGCCGGTCAGGAAGCCGCCGTCGGGCAGCTTCACCGGGCCGACGACCCGGCCGGGCTCCGCACCGCGCAGTGCCTCCGGCAGTTCCGCCTCCCAGCGGGTCGCGAAGGTCACCGCCGTCTCCCCGAGCGGGGTCGCCGCGGCTTCCCCGGACGAGGTCGACGTCAGGTCTCCGGACGAGGTCGACGTCAGGTCTCCGGACGAGGTCGACGTCAGGTCTCCGGACGAGGTCGACGTCAGGTCTCCGGACGAGGTCGACGTCAGGTCTCCGGACGAGGTCGACGTCAGGTCTCCGGACGAGGTCGACGTCAGGTCTCCGGACGAGGCCGACGGCACGTCCGCGGTCTCGCCCGGGGAGGTCGCCGCCGTTTTTCCGGGTGAGGCCGACGTCACGTTCGCGGTCTCCCCGAGTGAGGCCAGGGCGGCGAGGAGGTCGGGCGTGGTGGCGGCGGTCACCGCCTCCCCGCCGGTGACCCACACGGCCCTGACCCGGGCGAAGTCGCCGGGGTTCGCGGCCAGGTGGCCCGGGGCCAGTTCCGTCTCCTTGTCGCGGCGGAACCGGCGGCGGCGGGCGATCTCGGTGATGTACGCCTCGAACTGCTCGCCCGACATGCCGGCCTCGGTCATCCAGGCCAGGGTCGACTCGCGGTCGTGCAGTCCCCGGCCCCGGCGGAACTCGTCGGCCGTCGCCTGGAGGTCGGCGGCGGTGAGCGGTTCGGTGTCGTCGGCGGCCTCGACGAGCAGGCACTGGTCGACGATCTCCTGGTACGGCGACGCGTCCCGCCGGGAGAGCGAGCGCAGCATGGTCAGCGCCTGGGGGACCGTCACGTCCACGTCGTTGACGCTGACCAGATACCCGGCCGCCCAGTGCGTCGAGTGGTCGATCAGCCAGGGCACCCCGTCCTCGGGAGGGGCGGTCAGCGCGACCGTGCCGCCGTCGGGGTGGTCGAGGAGCAGGTCGTAGTCGACCACCGGGGTCCCGGGGCGCCGGTCGACGACGAGCTGTGCCCGGATCCCCGGATGCCGCGCCGCCCACTCGCCGACCGCGCGGTGGGCGTCGGCGACGCCCGCGCTGCGGCGGGGCAGCGTACGGAGCAGGGTGACCCCGGACTGCAGGGCCTTCGCGAAGTCGGTCACGGTGTCTCTCCGTCCATGAGCCAGCCCGCGATCGCGTCGCTGACGGGCAGCCCGGTCCACAGTTCGACGAACCCCCACGCGCCGTTGGAGTTCAGCTCCAGGAAGACGTACTCGCCGCCGGGGGTGACGATGAAGTCCAGTGCCGCGTAGGTCAGGCCGACGTCGGCGACCAGCCGGGCGCAGCGCGACGCCACCTCGGCGGGCAGCTCGTGCACGCCGTACCTGACCCGGTCGTTGTCGTAGTGCCGCCAGTCGTCCCTGGCCATCCGGGAGGCCGACGCGTCGATCTCCGCGGCGAACACCCGCTCTCCCACGACGATCACCCGCAGCTCGACCGCCTTGGGAACGTAGGGCTGCAGGATCACCGGCTCGTGCTGTACGCGGTGCCGGGAGGTCAGGTGGCGGCGGGTGATGACGGTCGTGAACGCGCGGTGCTCGGCGCCGTCGACCTGGAACCGCTCGGCGGTGATCTGCTTGGCGACCAGCCGTTCCGACGCCTCGTAGGCGCCCACGAGTTCCGCGGGGTCGTTGGTGTACACCGTGTCGGGTACCGAGAAGCCCAGCTCGATCGCCCGCGCCATGTGGAAGATCTTGTTGTGCGCCCGGCGCTCGTCCGCCCGGCGGCCGGGCAGCCACCGCGCGGGCAGGAGGCTCCACACCCCGTCCAGCATGACCTCCGCCTGCTGGTCGACGTGCGCGCGGTGACTCGGCTCGGTCACGGTGCCGGCGGCGGAGGGTGGGTTCGGCCGGCTGCGCCAGACCGCGGTGATCCGGGACAGGTCGATCGTCTCCGCACCGGTGTCCAGCAGCAGCCGTCGCTCCCCGCCGGCGAACGACGCGGTGATCCGGCTGCGGCTCGGGAAGTCGCCGGTGTCCCACCACAGCACCGGCGTTCCGGGGCCGTCCGCGGTGGTGGCCGCGTCACCGTCCGCCCCCACCACGCGAGCGCCGCGACGCAGGAGCGCGGTCATGACCCGCTCGACCGCCCCGTCCCCGCGCTTGCTGATGATCAGAATCACTGTCCGGTCCCGTCTCGAAGGCGCGGCGGAACGCTCCCGTTCCGCCGCGCCGTGTTCATCCGATGCGCCGTCCGCCGGAGACCCGCCTCACGGTGAACGGGTTCCCGGTGCCGGTGGGTCGGCCCGCTCAGGCGGACTCGCGCACGCAACCCTGCGGGCTGTAGGTCAGCACCCAGCCGGGCATGCCGCCGGACACCTGGCCCAGCTCGGCCTCGGCCAGCTCGGCGCCCTCGAAGGGCAGGTCGTCAATCGTGATCTTCGACATGGTCGTTCCTCTCGGTCGTGAAGCGGAGCCGTCGCGTGCGCGGGCTAGTACTGCCACCACTCGCACGGCAGGTCCTTCTTCCAGGCGCTGACCGACCACCTGCCGCCGGACACCTGGCCCAGCTCGGCCTCGGCCAGCTCGGCGCCCTCGAAGGGCAGGTCGTCAATCGTGATCTTCGACATGATCATTCCTCTCGGCCGCGTTGCCGCGGTTCCCGCCGGTCTTCCGGCCTCGGTATCGAGAGCCGGTCACCGGGTCCCCGTCTTCGGTCCCCGGCTGCACGGAGGAATCTAGGAATGATCACTTGTGGACCACTTGTGCTCTGCTTGCGTCGCGTGGGGCCGGGGTCGGGCCAAGGGAATCGCCAAGGAGGCCGGGCCGGGGGAATCGCCAAGGGGGCCGGGCCGGGGGAATCGCGCCGGCCGCGTCGCGTCGGCCGTATCGCGAGCTCGCCGGGATTCCGGGCCCGCTCGGCCGTGTCGGCGGAGGTCGGATTTCTTTCGGTCGCTTGCATTCCAGTAATCGGAATGACCTTTTCATGTGGTAATTCACATTTCTGGAACTGAATAGGTATTGACGAAATTCTTGGCCCCTTGCACAGTAATCACTGCAGTCCCACCTTTCACTCCGGCACGACCTGACCTCGCGATCGGAAGAACATCCAATGAAAAGGCTCGTGGCATTCGCCACCGTGACGTTGACGGCCGCCGCGGGAATGGCCGTCGCGGCTGTTCCCGCTCAAGCGGCCCCTGTGAACAGCGCTTTCGTCCTGTCGGCGGCCCCGGCCGTGGACGCGGTGGTCATTGCCAACGGGGTGCGCCTGCGGTCGAGTCCCGGAGGGTCGACGGTTATCGGCTATCTCTACTACGGCGATTACGGGCGGATTCTCAATCCGAGCTCGACGGGCGGCTGGTGCAACTTCCGGCTGAGCGCCAGCTCGGCCTCGGGGCTGCCCTCCGGTACCACGGGATGGGTTTCGTGCACCTATCTGGCCAGGGAGGACGGCCGGAAATTCGTCGGCCCGGCCGTCGATGCCCTGGGGGAATAGTCCCCTTCCTGGTTAAGTCCGGCCGCCCGGCTCCCCACAGCCGGGCGGCCGTTTCCCGTCGCGAGACCCTCGCGGGTCGCGTCATCCGTCCAGGAGCTTGAGGCCGATGACGCCGACCAGGATGAGCGCCAGGCAGGCGAGCCGGGCCGGTGCCGCGCTCTCGCCCAGGGCCGCGATGCCCACGACGGCGACCCCGAGCGTGCCGAGCCCGACCCAGACCGCGTACGCGGTGCCCATGGTCAGCGTCCTGAGCGCGAAGGTGAGCATGACGAAGCTCAGGACCGCCGCCGCCACCCCGACGAACGCCGGCCAGAACCGGGTGAACCCGTCCGAGCGTTCGAGCGCGGTGGCCCAGACGATCTCCAGCGCGGCCGCCGCGAAAAGCAGAGCCCAGGCCATGGCGGTCAGGCCGTGGTGCCCGCGTCGACGGTGATGGTGGCGCCGGTGATGTTCCCGCCACCCTCTCCCGCCAGGTGCGAGACGGTGGCGGCGATGTCGTCGGGGCTGCAGTAGCGGCCCAGGGCGGTGAAGCGCCGTTCCTCCTCCGCCCCCGGACCGTCGGCCGGATTCATCTCGGTGTCGGTCGAACCGGGATGGACGAGGTTGGCCGTGATGCCCCGCGGGCCCAGGTCCCTGGCGAGCCCCTTGGTCAGGCCGGTCAGCGCGGACTTGCTCATCGCGTAGAGCGTCCACCCCGGGTACGGCACGCGCTCGGCGAGACTGCTGCCGACGCAGATGATCCGGCCGCCCCTTCCCATGTGCCGGGCGGCCGCCTGTGCCAGCACGAACGAGGCGCGGGAGTGGATCGCGAGGACGCTGTCGACCTCGGCGAGCGTCACCTCCTCCAGCGGCCCGAACGAGGCGACGCCGGCGTTGCCGACCACGATGTCGAGCCGCCCGAACTCGGCGACCGTCCGCTCGACCGCGGCGACCAGCGCGCCGGCGTCGGCGGCCTCCACCGCCAGGGCCAGCCCGCGGGCGCCGGCGGCCTCGATCTCCTTGACGACCGCCGCCGCCCGCTCCGCCGAGCGCGCGTACGTGATCACCACGTCGGCGCCCTCGGCAGCCAGGCGCACGGCGATGGCGGCGCCGATCCCACGGCTTCCCCCGGTGACGAACGCGACCCTGCGTGTCATGGTGTGCTCCTTAAGCGGAATCAATTCCGCTTAACCATAAAACGGAACTGATTCCGCTTACAAGCCTCCAGTAGCCTGTGATCGTGGACGTCGTCATGAACCCGCGCCGCGAGCGGGTCGACGCGGCGCGCAACCGGGTGAAGATCCTCGCCGCCGCCGCCGACATCGTCGCCGCTCACGGCGTCGAGGGGCTGTCGATGGCGGAGGTGGCCGCCGCCGCGGGCGTCGGAGTCGGCACGCTGTACCGCCGGTTCGGCGATCGCTCGGGGCTGGCGTACGCGCTCATCGACGAGCGGGAACGCGAGTTCCAGGCGGCCTTCATCGAGGGGCCGCCGCCCCTGGGGCCCGGTGCCGGCGCGCCCGCCCGCATTCGCGGCTTCCTGCACGCCCTGGCCGACAGGACCGTGGAGCAGTTGGACCTGCTGGTGATGGCCGAGACGGCGACACCGTTCGCCCGCTTCGGCGGTGCCTACGACGCCTACCACGCCCACCTGTCGATGCTCATCGCCCAGGCCAGACCCGGCGCCGACGCCCACGTCCTCGCCGACGCGCTGCTCGCCCCGCTGGCCTCGCCGCTGCTCGCCCACCGCCTGCGCGAGCGGGGGATGACGGTCGAGCGCGTCAAGGCGGGCCTGGACGACCTGCTGGCCGCGTTCGCCCCCTGAGCGTCCCGGCGGTCCCGGTGGTCCCCGGTGGTTTCCGGTGGTTTCCGGTGGTTCCGGTGGTTCCGGCGGCGTACGCGTACGCCCGCCCGTGAGAACGGAAACGGGCACGGACGTCCGTCCGTGCCCGCGTGTGCCGCACCCGGGTGCGGCCGGTTCCGGTCAGGCGCCGCGACGGGCGGCCACCTTCCTGATGAGGGGCGTGAACAGCGCCAGGAGCGAGATGACCAGCAGCGTCGCCGCGATCGGGCTCCTGACCAGGACCGTCACGTCGCCCGCGCCGATGGCCAGGGCCCGGCGGAGCTGGATCTCGGCCATCGGGCCCAGGATCAGGCCGATCACCGCGGGAGCCACCGGCAGGCCGAAGCGGCGCATCGCGAAACCGAGCAGCCCCAGGATGTAGAGGATGACCAGCTCCACCCAGGAGGAGTTCAGCGCGTAGACGCCGAGCGCCGCGAACAGCACGATCCCCGAGTAGAGGTAGGGCCGGGGAATCCGCAGCACCCGGGCCCAGAGCGGGGCCAGTGGCAGGTTGAGCACCAGCAGCATGGTGTTGCCCACGAACAGTGAGGCGATCATGCCCCAGACCAGCGCCGGGTTGTGGTCGAACAGCTGCGGGCCCGGCTGCAGCCCGTACTGCTGGAAGGCCGCCAGCAGGATCGCGGCCGTCGCCGAGGTGGGCAGGCCCAGCGTGAGAAGCGGGACGAGCGTGCCCGCCGCCGAGGCGTTGTTGGCGGCCTCGGGACCGGCGACCCCCTCGATGGCGCCCTTGCCGTACTCCTCGCGGGCGATCCCGCGCGCCAGGCGCTTCTCGATCGAGTACGACAGGAACGTGGGGATCTCCGCGCCGCCGCCGGGCAGCGCGCCGAACGGGAAGCCGAGCGCGGTGCCGCGCAGCCACGGCCGCCAGGAACGCGACCAGTCGGAGCGGCCGAGGAACGCCCGGCCGACCGGGACCACCTCGGGCCGTCCGTGCCGCAGCCGCGAGGCGACGTAGAGCACCTCGCCGAGGGCGAACAGCCCGACCGCGACGATCACCACGTCGATGCCGTCGAGCAGCTGCGGGATGCCCAGGGTGAGCCTGGCCTGCCCCGTCTGCTGGTCGATGCCGACGAGCCCGATGACCAGGCCGAGGCTCAGCGAGGCCAGCCCGCGTACGACGGAGCGGGACAGCACCGACGACACCGCGGTGAAGGCCAGGACGGCCAGCGCGAAGTAGTCCTCGGGGCCGAAGGAGATCGCGAAGTCCACCACCAGGGGCGCCGCGACGACCAGCAGCGCGGTGGCGATGGTGCCCGCGACGAACGAGCCGATCGCGGCCGTCGCCAGCGCCTGGGCCGCCCGGCCGCGTTTGGCCATCTTGTTGCCCTCGAGCGCGGTGATCATCGAGGAACTCTCGCCGGGCGTGTTGAGCAGGATCGAGGTGGTCGACCCGCCGTACATGCCGCCGTAGTAGATGCCCGCGAACATGATGAACGCGCTCGCAGGGGGGACGGTGAACGTGATCGGCAGCAGCAGCGCCACGGTCATGGCCGGGCCGATGCCGGGCAGCACGCCCACCAGCGTGCCCAGCGTGACGCCCGCCAGTGCGTAGAGCAGGTTGACCGGGGTGAGGGCGGTCGCGAAGCCGTCCATCAACAGCTGGAAGGAATCCACTCAGATCACCCCGGACAGCAGTCCGGCCGGCAGCGTCACGCCGAGGCCCCTGACGAAAATCAGGTAGGTGAGAGTGGACAGCAGGATCGCGATGACGCCCGCGCGCAGCCGGTGGGCCGCCCCGAGCGTCACGGACAGGCCGAAGAAGAGCAGCGCGCCCGCGATGATCCAGCCGAGCAGGTCGAGCAGTCCGGCGAAGGCCAGGAAGATCACGCTGACCAGTGCGACCGTCCGCCAGTCGGCCCGCGCGCCGGGATCGGCGTCCTCGGCGTCCTCGGGATCGCCGTGACCTCCCCTGAGCACGTCGAGCACGTAGAACAGCCCGATCAGCAGCATCGCCCCCCCGACCAGGGCCGGGAAGAACCGGGGCCCGAGACCGAGGGCGGAGCCCGCGGCGGTCACGTCGGCGGTGCCGACGATCACGAACACCCCCAGCGCGAGGACCAGCACCGCCAGCCCCAGCTCGGGCCGCCGCCACGACCACCCGGTCCCGGCCCCGGGGTCCACGCCGGCCCCGGAAGCCGGACCGGGACCGGAACCGGGATCGGGACGGGAACCGGAGGCCGGATCGCGGGGAGCGCCGGTGTCACGGCCGGTACCGCCGTCGCCCGCGCGGGCGACGGCGGCCGGTTCGGGTCCGGTGCCGCGGTCACCGGCACCGGTGGCGCCGGTGCCGGTGGGTCCGGACGGGTCTTCTGTGGGCTGCATCAGGAGACGAGGCCCATCTCCGCGATGACGGTCTTGACCTTGGTCTGCTCCGTCGCGAGGAAGTCGGCGAACGGCTGACCGGTCTGGAAGACGTCGGCCCAGCCGTTCTTGAGCACCGCGTCCTTCCACGCCGGGGAGTCGTGCATCTTGGTGACCAGGTCGGTGAGCTTCTTCTTCGCCTCGTCGTCCAGCCCGCCGGGCGCGACGAAGCCCCGCCAGTTGGCCAGCTCCACATCCAGGCCCGCCTCCTTGAGGGTGGGGGCGTCCACGTTGCCGAGCCGCTCGGGAGAGCTGACCCCCAGGGCGCGCAGCTTGCCGGACTTCACGTGCTCGGCGAACTCGCCGATGCCGGAGATGCCCATCGCGACCTTCTCGCCGAGCAGCGCGTTGAGCGCCTCGCCGCCGCCGGAGTGGGCGATGTAGTTGACCTGCTTGGGGTCGATGCCCGCGGCCTTGGCCATCAGGCCCGCCACGATGTGGTCGGTGCCCCCGGCGGAGCCGCCCGCGATGGCGATCTTCGTCGGGTCCGTCTTCCACGCCGCCACCAGGTCGCCCAGAGTCTTGTACGGCGATCCCGCGGGAACCACGACGATCTCGTACTCCTCGGTGAGCTTCGCGATCGGCGTGGTGTCGGCCAGGGTGACCTTCGACTTGTTCTGCTCGACCGCGCCGACCATGACCAGGCCCATGGTCATCAGCAGGTCGCCGTTGCCCTTCTCGCCCGCGAGCTGGGCCAGGCCGATGGTGCCGCCCGCACCGGGCACGTTGTAGACCTCGATCTTGCGGGACGGGTCGGCGGCCTTGAGCGCCTCCCCGGCGACGCGGGAGGTCTGGTCCCAGCCGCCTCCCGGCGAGGCCGGAGCCATGATTCTCAGCGCGCTCGTACCTGAACCGCCCCCGGAACCGCAGGCGGTGAGGGCGGCGAGGGACAGCACCGCGAGGGCGGCCAGTCTCCGAAGACGCATTGTCAGCTCCAAACAAACGTAAATAAAGCGTGGTGAGGATGGTGACTTCAGGAGGCCGCCCTGTCGATCCTTTGCGTGTTTGCCGTCGTATCGGTCATATTGGTCACACCTCCTCGCGACCTCGCCGTTACCTCGGACTGCTTTCATCGAGGCCCTGACCAGGGAGTTGACTCGTGCGACGCTTAATCAACGCCTCGCTCGGCACCCAGCTTTTCGTGTTGCAGACCGTCATCGTGTTTCTCGCGGTCGGCGGCACGGCGGGCGTCTGGATGGAGCACACCCGTGTCCTGCTGGACCGCCAGTACCAGCAGCGCGCCCTGGCGATCGCCGAGTCGGTCGCGGGGCTTCCCCAGGTGCGCGAGGCGTTCGCCCAGCCCCGGCCCGAGCTGAGCCTGCAGCCGATCGCGCTCGGGGTGCAGGCGGCCACCGGTGCCGACTACGTGGTGATCGCGAATCGCGACCAGATTCGGTACGCCCACCCCAACGCGGCCCTGATCGGCAAGAGGCTGTCCACCGACGGTTCCGAGGTGATGACGAACGGGCGGCACTGGACCGGCATCCAGACGGGCACCCTCGGCCGCTCGGTACGCGGCAAGGCCCCGATCTTCGGCTCCTCGGGGCAGGTCATCGGCCTGGCCTCGGTCGGAATCCTGGAGGGGACCGTCGCCGACCAGCTCGGCGAGGCGCTCCCGCCGCTGCTGTGGACGGTGCTCGCGGTCCTCGTCGCGGGGTCGGCCGCCGCAGGGCTGATCGCCCGGCGGGTGCGCCGCCAGACGTTCGGCCTGGAACCGGGGGAGATCGCGGCCCTGCTCGAACAGCGCGAGGGCGTGCTGCACGGCGTCAAGGAGGGGGTGCTCGCGCTCGACCTCCAGGGAAGGGTGACGCTCGTCAACGACGCGGCACGCGACCTGCTCGGCCTCTCCCAGCACGACGTCGGCCGGAGCCTGCGGGAGATGCCCCTGTCCGACCGGATGCGGGACGTGCTGGACGGCGTGGACCCCGGCGACGACCGGGTGGTGCTCCACCGCGACCGGGTGCTGGTGCTCAACCGCACCCCGGTGGCCGTACGGGAGCGGCAGAGCGGCTGGGTGGTCACCCTGCGGGACCGCACCGAGCTGGTGCGCCTGGCGCGCGAGCTCGACCAGGCCAGCACCACGACCGGCGCGCTGCGCGCGCAGGCCCACGAGTTCGCCAACCGGATGCACACCGTGGTCGGCCTGCTGGAACTCGGTGAGCACGAGACGGCCGTCAGCTACATCACCCAGACCACCGAGGCCTACAGCAGGCACGCCTCGGGCATCCGGGAGAAGGTCGCGGACCCGACGCTGGCCGCGCTGCTGCTGGCCAAGTCGGCCGAGGCGGCCGAGCGGGGCGCCTCTCTCGTGCTGTCCGACGACTCCCGGGTGGAGGAGGGCATGCTCGGCGACCCGCACGACGCGGTCCTGGTCGTCGGCAACCTGGTCGCCAACGCCCTCGACGCGCTGCAGGAGAGCGGGGGAACGGTGGAGGTCTCGGTCCGTACGGAGGCGGACGGGCTGCGCGTCCGGGTCGGCGACTCCGGTCCCGGGATCACCCCGAGCCTGGTCCACGAGGTCTTCAGGGAGGGCTTCACCACCAAGGCCGCCCACGCCGGGCCGCGCGGCCTGGGCCTGGCCCTGACCCGGCAGGCGTGCTCGCGCCGAGGTGGCTGGGTGCGGGTGCACAACGCGGGCGGCGCCGTCTTCACCGCGCTCCTTCCCACGGGAGAGCCCGCCTCGCCGCACACCGGGAAACCCGCGGCGCTCACGGCGCCCGGGGCACCGGCGGTATCCGCGGCGCCCACAACGCCCACGGCACCCGCGGAACGGAAGGTGCCGAGTTGACCGGGGACGGGCACGCGAGGGAGATCCGCGTCCTGGTCGTGGACGACGACTTCATGGTGGCCAGGATCCACGGCGGCTACGTCACCAGGATGCCCGGCTTCACGGTCGCCGACATCGTGCACACCGGGGGCGCCGCGATCGCCTCGGCCGCGGTGCGCAGGCCCGATCTGGTGCTGCTCGACATCTACCTGCCGGACATGTCGGGACTCGACGTCCTCGCGAAGCTCAGGGAGGCCGCGCACCCGGTGGACATCCTGGTGATCACCGCCGCGCGCGACGTGGCCACGGTCCGGGCGGCGATGCGCGGCGGCGCGGTCAACTACCTGATCAAGCCCTTCACCGCCCGCGCCCTGGCCGAGCGCCTCGAACAGTACGCCGAGATCCGCAGACGGCTCGCCACCCTCGGGGACGAGGCCCGCCAGGACGAGATCGACCGGCTCTTCGGTGCGGTCAGGGGGGTTCCGCCACCGCTGCCCAAGGGGCTGTCCGTCACCACGTGCTCCCTGGTCGCCGCGGCGCTCAGGGAGAGCGTCGGCGACCTGTCGGCGGCCGAGGCGGCGACGCTCACCGGTCTCTCCAGGGTCAGCGCCCGCCGGTATCTGGAACACCTGTGCGCCGCGGGCCAGGCGGAGCTCCGCCCGAAATACGGCACCGCGGGAAGGCCGGAACACCGTTACCGCTGGACGGGCTGATCCGTCACGCCGGCCCGAGGGCGAGGGGAAAGGGTGGACACGAACGGCCACCGTTACCCCCGAACGGGATGATTTGTTACTCCTTTTTGGACGGCGGTTGACCAATGTGGTTTAAGGTTGCCGGAGGTGGAAGCTGCGAAGCAGGAGGATGCGGAGGCCGTGCGGAACGCCGGAGCGTCTGTGAACCCGCCGACGGACCCCTTTGAGGCAATGCCCCTTCCCTCACGCCCCGTCCCGCCGGGCGCCCGCGACCCGCGACTGCCTCCCGGCGCGCAGGCCGCCCAGTCCCAGGGTGGCTCGCGCCTTCCCCCGGGTGTCTCGCCCGACATCTTCGGCCCCACCGGTCGTGGGGCGTCCCCCGGTCTCGGCGGCCCCGCCGCGCCGGCGCGCGGGGCGACGGGCCTCCCGCCCGCGGCCCAGCCCCCGCAGCCCTGGCAGATGGCCACCCCGCCCGAGCGCCCCTTCCAGCGCGACGAGCCCACGCTCGTCCCCGGCGGCGACGGAGGGTTCCCGCAGCCCGACGCGCTCCGCTACGAGGAGCCGCCCCCGCGCGGCCGAGGGGGCCGCAGACTCTTCCTGATCGTCCTCACCGTGCTGTTCGTCGCCGCGCTCGCCTACGCGGTGCCCGCGGTCGTCATGTCCGGCAAGATGCTGCCCGGCACCACCGTGCGGGGCATCGACATCGGGGGCCTGACCGCGACCGAGGCGGCCGACAAGCTCAGAGAACGTCTGGCGGGCGAGGCCACCGGGGAGATGACCCTCCTGGCCGCCGGCAAGCGCTACGACTTCGACCCCGGCAAGTCGGGGCTGGAGTTCGACGTGGTCGCCACCATCAACCAGGCACCCAGCGGCTTCCCCAACCCCGCCGAGGTCTGGCGGGCCCTCACCGGCACCACCGATCTGGAGCCCAAGGTCTCCTCCGACCCCGAGAGCATGAGAGCCGCGGTCGCGAGCCTGGCCAGGAGGATCGACCTCAAGGTCCGCGAGGGCTCGGTCACGTTCGAGGGCGTCAAGCCCGTCGTCGTGATGTCCCGCGACGGCCGGGAGCTGGAGCGGGAGGCCGCGATCGCCGCGATCACGAACGCCTTCCTCGGCCCGCGCGAAGAGGTTCGCCTCCCGGTCTCGGTGATCAAGCCGATGGCCGGGGAGGCCGCGGTCAAGAAGGCCGCCGCCGGCGCGGCCAAGGCTCTGTCCGGGCCGGTCACGCTGACCTTCGCCGGCAAGCAGGTCCAGCTGCCGGTGGAGACCCTCGCCGCCCACCTGTCCTTCAAGCCTGACAGCGCCGGCGGCATGAGCCCGGAGTTCGACGCCAAGAGCGCCGTGGCCTCCGTGGAGGGGGACCTGATCGATCCGGTCCTGGCCCCGCGCGACCCCACGTTCCAGATCGTCGGGGGAAGGCCGAAACTGGTGCCCGGACGCAAGGGGAAGGGCATCAACGACGAGCGGCTCGCCGCGGACGTGGCCGCGATGGTCGCCCGCGGCGGCGACCGGACGATCCCGGTGCTCCTGACCACCGTCCAGCCGCGGATGTCCGACGCCGAGGCGCGCAAGCTCGGCATCAAGGAGCGGATCAGCCAGTTCACCACGCCCTACGACTGCTGCCCGCCCCGGGTGACCAACATCAGGGCGATCGCCAGGCTCCTGGACGGCTACCTGGTGAAGCCTGGCGAGACCTTCTCGCTCAACGGCGTCATCGGCCAGCGCGACACGGCCCGCGGCTTCGTCCCCGCCCCCATGATCCAGGGCGGCAGGCTGGTCGACTCGGTCGGCGGCGGCATCTCCCAGTTCGTCACCACCATGTACAACGCGGTGTTCTTCGGCGGTCTTGAGGACGTCCAGCACGTGGCGCACGAGTTCTACATCTCCCGCTACCCGGCCGGGCGCGAGTCCACGGTCTCCTGGCCCGAGCCCGACTTCCGCTGGAAGAACGACTCGCCGTACGGGGTGCTGGTGAAGACCTCCTTCAACGACAGCGGGGTCACCGTCGGCTTCTGGAGCACCAAGCGCTACGAGATCGAGTCGATCTCGTCCGAGAGATACGACGTCACCCCGTTCAAGAGCGAGACCGACAGCGGCCCCGACTGCATCCCGATGGTCGGTCAGAACGGTTTCACGATCGACGTCTGGCGCGTCTTCAAGCAGGACGGCAAGGAGATCAAGCGCGTCAAGAAGACCACGGTCTACCGCCCCGAGCTCGACCTGAAGTGCGTGCCCGAGTAGCGGTGCCGCTCTCCTAGGCCTGGTCAGAAGGCCGCTCCTCCTCGGCCCGGCCGCCGGCGCGTCTCCCCGGGGCCGGGCTGGAACCGTCGGCGCGTCTCCCCGGAACCGGGCTGGAACCGTCGGCGCGTCCTCCCGGGGCCGGACGGAAACCGCCGGCGCGTCTCCCCGGAACCGGATCGGAACCACCGGCGCGTCTCCCCGGACGGCCGGCGGGGCTCCGTTATGGGCGGTGCGGCTGGATAATGCGGGCATGAAGATCTGGGTCCCTTCCAAAGCCGCCGCCGATGTCCTGTGCGACCTCCCCGAAGTGGAGTGCGTCGTCTACGACGGCACGGAGCCGGTGCCCGAGGGGGTGGAGGAGGCCCAGGTCTGGATCCCGCCGCTGATGCCGGTGGCGGACCTTCCAGGCCTGCTGGCCCGAATGACCGGCCTGCGGCTGCTGCAGACCGTCACGGCGGGTGTCGACGCCTACCGGCCGCACCTGCGGGACGGGGTGACGTTGTGCAACGCCCGGGGCGTGCACGACGCGGGCACCGCCGAGTGGGCGGTGGGAGCGATGATCTCCGTGCTCAGGGAGTTCCCCGGGTTCGTCCGCGCGCAGCGCGAGGGCGAGTGGACCTATCACCACACCGGGGTGCTGGCCGACTCCACCGTCCTGGTCGTCGGCTACGGCTCGATCGGCGAGGCGCTGGAGCGGCGGCTCGACGGTTTCGAGGTCGACGTCGTCCGGGTGGCCAGGACCGCCAGGCCCGGCGTGCACGGCCTGGACGAGCTGCCCCGCCTGCTGCCCGGGGCGGACGTGGTGGTGCTGCTCGTACCCTCGACGCCCGAGACCACCGGCATGGTGGACGCCGGGTTCCTGGCGGCGATGAAGGACGGCGCCCTCCTGGTGAACGCGGCCAGGGGCACGGTGGTCGACACGGACGCGCTCGTCGCCGAGCTGCGGAGGGGCCGGATCCTCGCCGCGCTCGACGTCACCGACCCCGAGCCCCTGCCCGGGGACCACCCCCTGTGGACGGCGCCGGGGGTTCTCATCACCCCGCACGTCGCGGGCAGCAATCCGGCCTCCGTACGGCGCACGCTGAAGCTGCTCCGCTCCCAGTTGCTGCGTTACCTCGCGGGCGAGCCGCTCAAAAACGTGATCACGGGTTCCTACTGACCGGCAAAGGAATCCGGACCGTGGCTACCTCGTGACCTGCGGTGCGTACCGTCGGTGAGAGCGATCTCCGTCGCCCGCGCGGTTATCAGATCGGTGACGACTACGGCGTTGTCGCCACCCGCGAGGCCCGGACGGCACACACTGGCCCTGTGCCGGTGCGAGCGCCGAGGACGAAGAACGACGTGCTCGTGTCGGCAGCGCGGGCGCAGCGAGCAAGGGAAGCTGCGAAAGCGAAATACACCAAACGACATTGATGGGCAGACGACATTGATCCGCTGGCGTGACCCCCGGGTACCGCTGACCGCCGCCGCCGTGGGCGTGGTGGGGCTCGTTGCCGCTCTCGTCAGCGGCGCTCCCGCCGTGGTCGTCGAGGCGGTGGCGGGTGTCGTCACCGCCGCGGCCGCCGCGGGCTCGCTGTTCGCCGCGGCCTCCAGGGTGACCGACCGGCGCAGGGCGCTGGCCTGGCGCTGGCTGGCCGGAGGCTCGGTCACCTGGCTGGCCGGGGTGGGCGTGCGGCCGATCGCGGACGGCGCGCCCTTCGTGGTGACCTTCGCCGACCTGGTGCTCCTGGCCGGCACGTCCATGCTCGCGGTCGGCACCGCGCTGTCGGCGGCCAGGCCCGCGCGCGGGCACGCCCTGCTGCGCGACCTCGCCGACTCCTACGTGTGCGCCGCCGCCATCATGGTGATCATCTGGGTGTCGCTGGTGGGGCCGGTCTACGGCGACAACGGTGACGCGGGCGACGCCGCGGTCACCTTCGCCTCGCCCCTGGTCTGCCTGATCCTCGCCTGTGTGGTGGGCCCCGCGGTGGTGCCGATCCGGCGGTCGGCCTGGCCGGTGGGCCTGGCCGCGCTGGCCGTGCTCGCCGCCGTCGCGACCTCCGAGACGATCACCGCTCTGGCCCGGGTGAGCGGTGACACGCCGTCCCTGACCTGGGTGTGGCTGGCCCCGGCCGCGTTCCTCGTGCTCGCCGCGGTCCCGTGGAGCGGGCCCGCGACGCGGCCTCCGGAACCCGCGGACGACGAGCCGTCCGTCCGCGAGAGCACGTCCTCGCTGATCGCGGCGGTGCCGCTGTTCCTCGTGGCCGTGGCCACCGTCGTCGTGCTCCTTCGCGTGATCAGCGGCGGGGTGCAGGGACCTCCGGCGGTCCTGGCCTCGGTGTGCGCGTCGATCGTCGCCGTCCTGCTGGTACGCCTGTTCGTGATGCTGGTGGAGACCGGGCGGCTGCGGAGCCTGCTCCACCTCGGCGAGCGGCAGCTGCACGACCTCGCCGAGAGCTCCGGGGACGTGGTCATGCTGTGCGACTACGAGGGCGTGGTGCGGCAGATCGGCGAGGGCGTCGAGATCACGTACGGATACCGCCCCGACGACGTGGTCGGCGGGAAGATCTTCGACTACATCCACCCCGAGGACGTGCCGGGAATCCAGGCGGCGCTGAGCGCGATGAGCCTGGAGGAGGAGGCCGAGGAGGGGCCGGGCGCGTGCATGGTCGCCTGCCGGGTCCGGGCCTCCGACGGGACCTGGCGTCCCGCCGAGTCGGTGGCCACCCGGCACGTGCGCGGTGACGACCTGCTGCTCGTCACCACCCGCGACATCAGCGACCAGGAGGCCCTGCGCAGCCAGGTCGCCCACCTGACCTTCCACGACGGCATCACCGGCCTGCCCAACCGGGCCTACTTCGAGGAGCGCACCCGGGAGGTGCTGGCCCGGCCGGGCGCGAGCAACGTCGCCGTGGTCTTCCTGGACCTCGACGGCTTCACCGCGGTGAACGACTCGGTCGGCCACGCCAGCGGCGACTACCTGCTCGGCCAGGCGGCCCGCAGGCTCCGCGCGGCCGTACGGGCCGACGACACCCTGGCGCGCTGGGGCGGTGACGAGTTCGCGGTGCTGCTGGAGGCGCCGGTCGACGCCCAGACGGCGGTCGACCTGGCCGAGCGGCTGGTCCGCACGGTCTCGTCCGAGCCGTTCCGGGTCGCCGACCGCGACATCGCGCTGACCGCGAGCGTCGGGGTGGCCTTCGCCACCGACGACGTCTCCTCCGCCGACCTGATCCGCAACGCCGACGTGGCGATGGCCAGGGCCAAGGAGCTGGGCGGGCGCAGGGTCGAGGTGTTCGCCGCGCACATGCACGCCGACGTGGTGCGACGCCTGGAGCTCGCCGCGGACCTGCAGCGGGCACTGCTGGAGAACCAGTTCGCGATCGAGTACCAGCCGGTGGTCGACCTGGCCACCTCGCGCGTCACCGCCGTCGAGGCGCTGGTGCGCTGGTGCCGGGGCGGCGAGTTCGTCCCGCCGGAGCAGTTCCTCGGCCCGGCCGAGGACACCGGCCTGATCGTGCCGCTGAGCGAGTGGATCCTGCGCGAGTCCTGCCGGGAGGTGGCCGCCTGGCGTGCCTCCGCCTGGGAGATAGGGCTCTCGCTCAACCTGTCCGCCCGGCAGATCATGGCGCCGCGCTTCGTGGAGACCGTGGAGGCGGCCCTGGTGGAGAGCGGGCTGCCGCCCAGCGCGCTGACCCTGGAGGTCATCGAGGAGATGCTGGTCGAGGACGCGGAGGAGACCATCACCCGGCTCTCCGAGCTGCGCGCCCTCGGGGTCCGGCTGGCCATCGACGACTTCGGCACCGGTTACGCCTCGCTGGCGTTCCTGCGGCAGCTCCCGGTCGACATGATCAAGATCGACCCGTCCTTCGTGTCCGGGCTCGGCCGTGACGAGACGCTGACCCTGCTGACCCGCACGATCGTGCGGCTCGGCCACGACCTGGGGCTGATCGTGGTCGCCGAGGGCATCGAGCGGCCCGAGCAGCTGGAGCTGCTGCGTGAGATGGGCTGCACCCGCGGCCAGGGATTCCTGGTGGCGCGTCCGATGGCCGCGCGCGGCGTCGACTCGCTGATGCGCACGAGCCTCTCCAGCCTCGGGACTCCCGCGTGACATCCCATCTCGGACTCTGAGACACGTGTCCCATGAATTTGACGCGGGGGTGCTCTGTCGGCCATGGTGGAGCCATGCAGCTTCACCGTGGGATTCTCGTAGTACTTCGCAGGCGCGCTGGTCGCTGAGCCGAGTACTCCGCCCGCGCGCCGCCCCAGCTCCGCCGACCAGGCGGAATGGGGCATTTTTTTTGCCATCAAGCATGCTCAGCCACAAGGAACGAGCCGATGACCGAACAGATGACAGGAGCCCAGGCCCTCGTGAGGGCGCTGGAGCACGTCGGGGTCGACACTGTGTTCGGGATCCCGGGCGGCGCGATTCTCCCCGCCTATGATCCTCTCTACGACTCGACCAAGGTCCGGCACGTGCTCGTACGGCATGAGCAGGGCGCGGGGCATGCGGCTCAGGGGTACGCGCAGGCCACCGGCAAGGTCGGGGTCTGCATGGCCACCAGCGGTCCCGGCGCGACCAACCTGGTCACCCCGATCGCCGACGCCTACATGGACTCGGTCCCGATGGTCGCGATCACCGGCCAGGTGCCGAGCGGCGCCATCGGCACCGACGCCTTCCAGGAAGCCGACATCTCCGGCATCACCATGCCGATCACGAAGCACAACTTCCTGGTCACCGACGCGGACGACATCCCCAGGACGATCGTGGAGGCCTTCCACATCGCCTCGACGGGGCGTCCGGGGCCGGTGCTGGTCGACATCGCCAAGGACGCGCTCCAGGCGAAGACGACCTTCCAGTGGCCGGTCGTCATGCAGCTGCCCGGCTACCGGCCGGTGACCCGGCCGCACTCCAAGCAGATCCGCGAGGCGGCGAAGCTGATCGCCGAGGCCAGGCGGCCCGTGCTCTACGTGGGTGGCGGTGTGCACCGGGCGGGGGCGTCGGCGCAGCTGCTGGAGTTCGCCGAGCTGACCGGCATCCCCGTGGTCACCACCCTGATGGCGCGGGGCACCTTCCCCGACAGCCACCCGCAGCACATGGGCATGCCCGGCATGCACGGCTCGGTGTCGGCGGTCGGCGCGTTGCAGAAGTCCGATCTGATCATCGGGCTCGGCGTCCGCTTCGACGACCGCGTCACCGGTCAGCTGTCCACCTTCGCGCCGTACGCGAAGATCGTCCATGCGGACATCGACCCGGCGGAGATCTCCAAGAACCGGCACGCGGACGTCCCGATCGTGGGTGACTGCAAGGAGGTCATCTCCGACCTGATCGCCGCGGTGCGCAACGAGGAGCGCAAGGGCGACTACACCGACTGGTGGACGGCGCTCAACGCCTACAAGGCGACCTACCCGCTGGGCTACGCCGAGTTCGAGGACGGCTCCCTCGCCCCGCAGTACGTCATGGAGCGGCTGGGGGCGCTGGTCGGCCCGGACGCGATCTACACCGCGGGTGTCGGCCAGCACCAGATGTGGGCCGCGCAGTTCATCGGTTACGAGAACCCGGGGACGTTCATCAACTCCGGCGGCGCGGGCACGATGGGCTTCTCCCTCCCGGCGGCGATGGGGGCCAAGATGGGCCGTCCCGACACCACGGTGTGGGCCATCGACGGCGACGGCTGCTTCCAGATGACCAACCAGGAGCTCGCCACCTGCACGATCGAGGGCGTGCCGATCAAGGTCGCGATCATCAACAACGGTAACCTGGGCATGGTCAGGCAGTGGCAGACGCTGTTTTACAACCAGCGTTACTCCAACACCGACCTGCAGACGGTCCGCCGGATCCCCGACTTCGTCAAGCTGGCCGAGGCGTACGGTTGTGTGGGGCTGCGGTGCGAGCGTCCGGAGGACGTGGACGCGACGATCAAGAAGGCCATGGAGATCAACGACGTGCCGGTGGTCGTCGACTTCGTGGTGCACCAGGACGCCATGGTGTGGCCGATGGTCGCGGCCGGGACCAGCAACGACGAGATCAAGTTCGCGCGCGACATGGCGCCCGTCTGGGACAGCGAGGACTAGGCATGAGCAGGCACACGCTCTCCGTGCTGGTGGAGAACAAGCCGGGCGTGCTCGCGCGCGTCGCGTCGCTGTTCAGCCGCAGGGGGTTCAACATCGACTCGCTGGCGGTCGGGCCGACCGAGCACGCGGACATCTCCAGGATGACCATCGTGGTCAACGTCGCCGACCTGCCGCTGGAGCAGGTCACCAAGCAGCTCAACAAGCTCGTCAACGTGCTGAAGATCGTGGAGCTCGACCCGGTGCAGTCGGTGCAGCGCGAGCTCACACTGATCAAGGTGCGGGCCGACGCGGACAACCGTTCCAGCGTGCTGGAGCTGGTCAACCTGTTCCGGGCACGCTGTGTCGACGTCTCCTCGGACGCGGTGACCATCGAGGTCACCGGCACGCCGGACAAGCTGCAGGCCTTCATCAAGGTCCTGGAGCCGTTCGGCATCAAGGAGCTTGTCCAGTCGGGCATGGTGGCCATCGGCCGCGGAGCCCGTTCCATCACCGACCGTTCTCTCCGGGCCCTGGACCGGACCGCGTAACGCGTACGAGAAACTCGAAAGGTTAAGCAAGTGACTGAAATCTTCTACGACGACCAGGCCGACCTGTCGATCATCCAGGGCCGGCACGTCGCCGTTCTCGGATACGGCAGCCAGGGCCACGCCCACGCGCTCTCGCTGCGCGACTCCGGCGTGGACGTCAGGGTCGGCCTGCCCGAGGGTTCCAAGAGCCGGGAGAAGGCGGAGGCCGACGGCCTGCGCGTGCTCACGCCCTCGGAGGCCGTCGAAGAGGCCGACCTGACCATGATCCTCGCGCCGGACCACATCCAGCGCCACCTGTACGCCGACCACGTGGCCCCGAACCTGGTCGAGGGCGACGCGCTCTTCTTCGGGCACGGCCTCAACATCCGCTACGGCCTCATCGAGGCGCCCGAGGGCGTGGACGTGGCCATGGTCGCTCCCAAGGGTCCCGGTCACCTCGTGCGCCGCCAGTACACGGCGGGTCGCGGCGTGCCGTGTCTCATCGCGGTGGAGAAGGACGCCAGCGGAAACGCCCTGGAGCTCGCCCTGTCGTACGCCAAGGGCATCGGCGGCACCCGCGCCGGGGCGCTGAAGACGACCTTCAAGGAGGAGACCGAGACCGACCTGTTCGGTGAGCAGGCCGTGCTGTGCGGCGGCGTGTCCGAGCTGATCAAGGTCGGTTTCGAGACCCTGATCGAGGCGGGCTACCAGCCCGAGGTCGCCTACTTCGAGTGCCTGCACGAGATGAAGCTGATCGTCGACCTGATGTACGAGGGCGGCATCCACAAGATGTACTGGTCGGTCTCCGACACCGCCGAGTACGGCGGCTACTCCCGTGGCCCGCGCATCGTGACGCCGGAGACGAAGAAGGAGATGCAGCGCATCCTCGCCGAGATCCAGTCCGGCGAGTTCGCCAAGGAGCTGGTGGACGAGTTCGACGGCGGCCAGAAGAAGTTCACCGCCTACCGCGACGAGCTCGCCGAGCACCCGATCGAGAAGACCGGCGCCAAGCTCCGCCCGATGATGAGCTGGCTCAAGTAACGGAGCCGAGGTGACGGCGCCCAGGTGAGGGCGCCGGGTGAAAGCAGCGGCCCGTGCCCCCCGCGACGTGAACTCGTCGCGGGGGGCACGGGCCGTTTTCCGCCGGGTGGCAGGTGGGTGCCCGGCGGCCCGGTGTGGCTCTAGTGCTTGGCGAAGTTCTGGGTCCAGTAGATGCCCCGGGAACTGTTGGCCACGCCCACCCCGAGGTGGGTGTAGGCGCAGTTCATGATGTTGGCCCGGTGGCCGGAGCTGTTCATCCAGGCGGTGACCACCTCGGCCGGGGTGCGCTGGCCCATCGCGATGTTCTCGGCCCAGGCCCGCATCGGGCTGAACCCGCTCGCCTTGATCCGGGCGGTCATGTCGCGGCCGTCCTGCGAGGTGTGGCTGAAGTAGTTCTTGGCCGCCATGTCGTCCGAGTGGCCCTGCGCGGCCGAGCGCAGTTGCGGGTCGGAGACCAGCGGGCCGCAGTTGCCCTTCTGCCGCTCGACGTTGGTCAGGCGCACCACTTCCTCGGACACGGAGGATCCCGGCGCGGAGCTGGGAGTCGTGGTGGGTGTGTCGCTGGACGACGGTGCCGGCGTCGGCTTGGGGGTGGTCGTCGGCGCGGGGGTGGGGGTGGGTGTGGCGGTGGGGGAGCAGCCGAGCCTGACGGGCTTGGAGCGGCCGCTGTTGCCCTGGTAGTCGGTGACGACGGCGTAGTAGACGCCGGGGGCACAGCGCAGTCTCACCGTCACCCGCCCGTTGATCCCCTGCCGGGACGCGCTCTTGACGATCGGGTCGGCGCCGGCCACGGCACGCTTGATGCGGATGCGGACCAGGGCGGCTTCGTCGCAGCCCAGCCGTGCGGCGGAGGCCTGGATTCGTCCAGCGGCGGTGACGTACGGCTTGGCGGCGTAAACACGGCACTCGGCTTGGGGAGCAGCCGCGGCGTGAGCCGTGGCGATCGGCGTGCTGAGGGCCGCCAGGCTCCCGAGGCAGAGCAGCGCCCCTAGCGGTCTGCGCATGTCGGTTCCTCCAGTTGGTTAGACGCTGGATGGACTCCGCATTCTGTCGGGGACGGATCGGTCTTGTCAGCAAATTCCGGACATTAACTGTGGGTCCCAGGTAAACCAAAGTGATCGCAGATGCGTCGGGGGTCGTTGGTGCACCGCCTCGCGCCTGGGGTGCCCAAATCCGGATATATCCCTCTATATGCCGCCTGAGCTGGACATATGCCACATGTGGTGCCGCCGGGACGCGCGGCGCGGACGGCGGCCCGCGAGCCGGTGTCCCCGGCCGGGAGGAGCCGAAATATTCTCGTCTTGAGGGACCGCGAGGTTCAGGGGCCTACCGGGCGGATACTCGCTGCGATTGAATGTGGCATGGTCTCCCCGGCGCCCTCCCCCGCCGTCGTCACCGTGTCGCGCGGCGTGCGCGTCGGCTACGGTGTCGGCTCAGTCTGTACCGCGACCTTCTCCACGGTCCCCGGACTGCTGCTGCTGTTCTACATGACGAACGTGCTCGCGGTTCCCGCCTGGATCGCGGGCATGGTGGTCTTCCTGCCCAAGCTCTGGGACATGTTCATCAACCCCTGGGTGGGTCAGCGCTCCGACCGCACGGTCTCCCGCTTCGGCGCCCGCCGCCCCTGGATGCTCCTGGGCGCGCTCACCCTGCCGGTGACGTTCGCCCTCACCTTCGCGGGCCCCCCGCTCACCGGTATCTCCGCCGCCCTGTACGTCGCCTTCTTCTACTTCCTCACCGCGACGGCCTACGCCTTCTACGAGGTTCCGTACAAGGCGATGCCGGCGGAGATGACCGACGACTACCACGAGCGCTCCTCGCTCCTGCAGTGGAAGATGGTCTTCGTCGGCCTGGGGATCCTGCTCTCCGGGGCCGTCGCGCCGGTGATCGCGGGCACCGAGGCCTCCGGCTACCGGACGATGGGGCTGGTCATCGGCGGCGCGCTGCTGCTGTCGATGCTCGCCGCCTTCTTCGGCACGGCTCGCGCCCCGGTGATCGCGCGGGCCGAGGCGGAGCCGTCGATCGCCGCCCAGTTCGCCGCCGCCCGCTCGAACGGGACCTTCATGGTGCTGCTCGGCCTGAGCTGCGCCCAGATGTTCTCGGCCGGCGTCATGCTGGCCGGCGCCCCGTACTTCGCCACCTACACGCTGGGCGATCCGGGGGCGACCACCACGCTCTTCCTGGGCATCGTCGGCCCGCTGCTGATCACCATGCCGCTCTGGGTCTGGCTGTCCAAGCGCTACGACAAGCGCGGCGCGATGATCCTGGCGTCGGCGCTGTTCATGGCGGGCGCCGTCGGGATGGCCTTCTCCGGCCCGCTCGGTTCGGCGTACGCGCACGCGTGCGTGCTCCTCGTCGGCATCGGCTACGCGGGATTCCAGCTGCTGCAGTTCTCGATGCTCTCCGACGTGATCGTCCACGACGCCCTGGTCACCGGCAAGCGCCGGGCCGGGGTGTTCACCGGGCTCTGGACGGCCGCGGAGACCGTGGTCTTCGCGTTCGGCGCGCTCGTGCTCGGCTGGCTGCTGGGCGCGACCGGATTCGTCGAGTCCGACCCCTCCACCCCGGTCGCGCAGCCCGCCTCGGCGACCACGGCGGCCCTGTACGGCTCGACGCTGCTGCCCGCGATCCTGATGGGGATCAGCATCCTGCTGACCATGCGCTACACCCTGACGGCGGCGAAGATCAAGGAAGCCCAGGCCGGAGCCGCCGAGGCTCAGGACGGCTGAGGCGACCTCCGCCCGGAGCGCGCGCCACGGTTCGAGGTGACCGTGGCGCGGCCGGGGATGAGAGCGAGGCCGGGGTGGCCGGTGCGCGGCCGGGCGGGGCCGGTCAGAGCATCTGAGGCGTGATCATCAGGAAGCCGCAGTCGCCGAAGGAGACGACGTCGCCCGGCCGGACCTTGGCCGGGCCGACCAGGCGCCAGTCGTTCAGACGGGTGCCGTTCAGCGAGCCGAGGTCGACCAGGACCCAGCCCTCCTCGTCGCGGCGCAGCTCGGCGTGCACCCGGGAGACGGTCAGGTCGGCGAGGACCAGGTCGCAGGCGGAGCCCCGGCCCACCACGTAGCGGGTCCTGCCGTCGCCCGGCAGCGCGAGCCGGGGCAGTCGCGGGCGCCGCCAGGCCGACTCCACGCGCTTGGTGAAGTCGGAGGCGGAGGCGACGGCCTCGGTGACCATGCGGCGCAACCGCCCGCGTTGCGGCAGGTCGGCGACCAGATTGTCGAGCTCGCCCTGATTGCGTGCGCGAAGGGCCATGTCGACGCGGCCGAGGAAGGTGTCGTGCGACAGTCGCCCCTCGACGGCACGGTCCCGCAGTTCGCTGATCGCGCGATCGCGGTCCCCGTCGGAGGCGCGGGCCGGGGGATGCGTCGAGCTCATCCTCCGAGTATCGGCCCCAGGGGCGGAACCTGTCCAGAATATGCAGATCTCTTGCCTCATGGATACTGAGTATGCATACTCAGTATCCATGGCGATCCGACAGGGGCTTCTGGCCCTGCTGAGTCAGGGGCCTCGTTACGGCTACCAGTTGCGTGCCGAGTTCGAGGCGTCGACAGGGGCGACCTGGCCGCTCAACATCGGCCAGGTCTACACGACGCTCTCCCGCCTGGAACGCGACGGCCTGGTGAGTCCCGGCGAGCAGGACGAGCAGGGCCGGGTCGTCTACTCGATCACCGAGGCCGGTCTGGCCGAGATGGAGCGATGGTTCGGCACACCCGTCGCCCAGTCGGACCGGCCTCGGGATGAGCTGGTCATCAAGCTCGCCCTGGCGGTCACCGCCGCCACGGACGTGCGGCCGATCATCCAGGCCCAGCGCACCGCGACCATGCGCACGCTGCAGGGGTTCGTCCGCGCCAAGCGCGCGAGCGTCGAGAGCGCCGCCCAGCGGCTGGTGCTCGACTCGATGATCTTCCAGGCCGAGGCCGAGCAACGCTGGCTCGACCACTGCGAGGCCGTGCTCGCGGCCTCCCCCCAGACACGGGACGCCCAGGCACGGAATCCCTCCACCCGGGATTCCGAGGCCCAGGATCCTCAGACGCAGGAGACAGACAGTTGACATCCTTCCCGAAACTCAGATCAGGGGCCCGCGCACCGGAGGGAGTCAGATGACCTTCGGCCCGGTCGTACGGCTCTCGGACGTGACCCGCACGCACGGTGACGGACCGCGGAGCACGGCGGCGCTGCGCGGGGTGAGCCTCGACGTCGACGCCGGAGAGCTCGTCGCGGTGATGGGCCCCTCGGGGTCGGGCAAGTCCACCCTGCTCAACCTCGCAGGGGGCCTCGACCTGCCCACCTCCGGCTCCGTGGTCGTCGAGGGCACGCCACTGGCGAGCCTGCCCGCCGGGGAGCTGGCCGGGCTCCGGCGCAGACGCGTGGGCTACGTCTTCCAGGACCTCAACCTGATCCCGTCGCTCACCGCGCTGGAGAACGTGACCCTCCCACGCGAGCTGGACGGGATCGCCTTCAAGAACGTCCGGCGTGAGGCGATGGAGGTGCTCGCGGAGGTCGGTCTCGGCGAGGTCGCCGACCGTTTTCCCGACGAGATCTCCGGCGGCCAGCGCCAGCGCGTCGCCATCGCCCGCGCGTTGGTGGGGGAGCGGCGGCTGATCCTGGCCGACGAGCCCACCGGCGCGCTCGACACCCCGACCGGCGACGACATCCTCCAGCTCCTGCGCACCCGCTGCGACGCGGGAGCCGCCGTGCTGCTCGTCACCCACGAACCCCGCTACGCCGCCTGGGCCGACCGGGTGGTCTTCCTGCGCGACGGCGAGATCGCCGACTCCACCGCCACCCCACTGGAGAGCGCCCGATGAGCGGGCGACCGGACACGCGGGGCGCGTTCGCGGATCTCCGGCGGCGAGCGGAGGTGGTCGCGTGAGCGCCCTCCTCGCCGCCCTGCGCGTCTCCCGCCGGGAAATCGGCCGGGCCAAGGGGCGCAGCGCGCTCATCATGGTCATGATCGGCCTGCCGGTCATGCTCCTCGCGGCGGGCCTGACCTGGCAGGCCACCGGGGACGTCACGCTCAGGGAAGGGCTCGACTGGAACATCGGCACGGCCGACGCGCACGTGCGGGAGACGGCCTTCAACAAGCCGGTGCGGCAGAGCGCCGACGGCCAGGCCTTTCCCACGGGGGGCCGGGGCAGCATGCAGAGGACGCTCACGGAGCGGGAGGTCCTCACCCTCTTCGGGCCGGGAAGCCGCGCGGTCCCCTCGCGCCTGTCCCGGACCGGCTACGAGGTGTCCGGCACCTACCGGGAGGCCAACCTTCGGGAGATCGACCTGCACGACCCGATCACCACGGGCATGTACACGCTCCTGGCGGGGCGCCTGCCGCGGGTGGCGGGGGAGGTCGCGGCCGTCGCCCGGCTGAGGCTGCGGGAGGGGAGCACCGTGACCCTGACCGGTACGGGCACGGTCGTCACCGTGGTCGGCGTCGTCGAGCCCCCGGCCGATCCCGAACGCCAGGAGATCGTCGCACCCCCGAAAACCGTGTTCGGCGACGGCGGAAAGGTCGCCCCGACCTGGCTCGTCGACACCCCCGCCCCGGTTTCCTGGCAGCGGGTTCGTGAGATCAACCGGCACGGCGTCGCGGTCCTCTCGCGGGCGGTGATCAACGATCCGCCCCCCGCGGGAAGTGGCCGAGAGGATCCCGTCTCCTACAGGTCGATGAGGATCTCCGACGTCGTGATGGCCGCCCTCGGCACGGCCGTCGTCGTGCTGGAGGTCGTCTTCCTGGCCGGACCGGCGTTCGCCGTCGGCATCCGGCGGCGTCGGCGTGAACTCGCGCTGATCGCCGCGCAGGGCGGCTCGCCCCGCCATCTGCGCGGCGTCGTCCTCGCGGACGGGCTCACCCTCGGGCTCGCGGGCTCCCTGCTCGGAGCCGCGAGCGGGATCGGGATCGCCGCGGCCGTCACGCCGTTCGTCCACCGCGGACCCCTGGAGGTGCCCGCCGGCCTGATCGCGCTCGCCGTGCTCCTGGGGGTGGTGAGCGCGGTGCTCGCGGCGGTCGTTCCCGCCGTCCAGGCGTCGCGGGCCGACGTGGCGGAGGTGCTGGCCGGTCGCCGGGCCCGGACCCGGGCCCGGCGCGGCCTGCCGGTGCTGGGCGTGGTGCTGCTGGCGGCTGCGCTGGCGGCCGTCCTCATGAGCGCCACCATGAGGCAGTGGACGCAGTACTACGGGCAGGGTTACGGGATCAGCCTGCTGCTGGGGGCGGTGCTCGGGCAGCTCGGGATCGTCCTGCTGACGCCGTGGCTGGTCGGCGCCGCCGCGCGCCTGGCCGCCCGGCTGCCGCTGCCGTTCCGGATGGCCGCCAGGGACGCCGCGCGCAACCGGGGCCGCACGGCACCCGCAGTGGCCGCGGTGCTCGCCGCGACCACCGTCTTCGCCACCATGGCGGTGCTCGTCTCCAGCCAGGCCGCCAACGCGCGGGAGCGCTACACGCCCAAGTACGTGATGGGAAGCACGGTCGTGTCCTCCTACGCGCCCAACCCCATGGTCTGGCGAGAGGTCAGGAAAATCGTCACCTCCGCCCTGCCCGGAGTGCCGCTGATCGAGGCGGGGACGCTCACCGGGCCCGGCGCGCTACCCGTCAACATCGTGATCCAGCCGGGCTGCGGGAGGAACTGCGGGGCACACCTTCAGGCCACGTCGTTCCGGAGCCCGCCCGTGGGCGGTGCCGACCTGGTCCGCCATTTCCTGCGCGGTCCCGATCCCGCCGCCGAGGCCACTCTCGCCGACGGCAAGGCGGTGGTGTTCGACCCGAAGGTGTTGCGCGGGGGGCGGCTGGTCTTCACCACCGAGATCGAGAAACGAATCACGCGCTCGGTGCCCGCGGTCGTCCTGCGCCCCCGGGGCGAGCCGCCGGTGGCCGCGGTGCTGCCCGTCTCGGTGGCGGCCGGATTCGGCTTCACCGTCGGCTACGACACCTTCATCGCGGACCCGGCCGCGCTGAGCACGACGCCGGAACAGGAGGAGCGGCTGCACGCCGCCGTCCAGGACGTCGGCTTTCCCGTCGCCGCCTGGGTCGAGCGGGGTTTCCGCGATGACAGCATGGCGGCGACGCTGCTCGCCTTCGCCCTCGGCGCGGCGGTCCTGGTCCTCGGGGGTACGTTCGCCGCGACCTCCCTGGCCGTGGCGGAGGGCCGCCCCGACCGGGCCACGCTGGCGGCGGTGGGGGCCACGGGCCGCGTCCAGCGCCTTCTCGTCGCGGGACAGGCCGCGTTCGTCGCCGGCCTGGGGGTGGGGGCGGGAACGCTCATCGGGCTGGTCTCCGGTGTGGCGAGCGCCTTCAGCAGGTTCTACCGTGACCAGATGTTCGGAGGGGGGTCGGTGCGCGGCATGTCGTCCGGCCTGGTCCACTTCTCGGTCGACGTGCCCTGGCTCATGCTGGCGGGCGTGCTGGTCGGCCTGCCGCTGCTCGCGGCGCTGCTGGCCGGATCGTGCGTCCGGACGAGGGTGGTGCTCACCCGCCGCCTGACCTGACCGGCCGTGCCTGGCCGTGCCCGGCCGTCCCCCGGTGCTCCGGGGAACGGCCGGGCATCGGCACGTGCGGGCACGGGGAGGCGCTCGCGGGGGTCGCCTTCACCCCCGGGATCCGCCTCCCCGACCGGCGCGCTCAGTCGGTGACGTCGGCGCAGACCACGTGGGCGCCCAGCTCGACCATCCGCTGCTCGCTGCGCGCGTCGGCGACCCTGGCCATCAGGATCGGCGCCTCGCTCGCGGCGAGCTGCGGCAGCCGGGCGCGCACCCCGCGATGGATGTCCCTGACCACGTCCTCGGCCGCCGACATGTGCACCTTCACGTGCAGCATGATTCCCGGGGCGCCCGAGGAGGTGCTGGCCTCGGAGATCCACACGTGGTGGACGAGCGGGTAGTCGATGAGCAGGTGCGAGATCGCGGCGCGCAGCGCGGGCAGGATCGGGTGGTCGCACCGGCGGTATCCCGGGTCCACCATCTGCATCGGGCCCGACAGGTGCGGCCGTGGCGCCGGGATCCACGGCTGGGAGGGCGCGGCGGGCACCGGCGCTCTCTGCGGGCGCGTGGGGGCGGGACGCGAGACCGTGGCCATCGCCCCGGTCGCGTACGCCGTCGGCGCCGCGCTCGACAGCGCGGGCGTGGGGCCGCTGCGCGTCGAGAGCAGGTAGCGCTGTAGATCCTCGATCGGCACGGCCGCGGCGGCCGGTCCCGCCGCGTCGATCACGATCTCCCGCACGCCGGTGACGCGCTGGATGTCGAGGATGGTGTCGGCGTCGCACGCCGACAGCGAGTGGCTGCCACGGTGCCGCGCGTAGGTGTCCGCCGAGGTGTATCCGAGCAGGACACGATCACCGGCCTGGGTCGTGCCGAGCACGACGGAGCGGTCGGGTCGCACGGCAACCAGGAGTCCCCATTCGGCCAGCGCCGCAAGCAGCCGATGCGGATCGCCGTGCTGCGCGAGCACGTTGCCGAGAGCGGGGTTCCCGATGCTCATATGAGGAACGATAGGTAGTGGACCACGGCTTATCAGGGTAATCGCGAAGTTTTCCTGGGATCAATACCAACTTGAATTTTGGGCGCATGAGATCTGTCAAGGACGGGTAACCGCGTTCTGGGTGAGGAAGCTCCTCGCCGTCCCGCGAGCGCCCGGAGTTTCCCGGCGTATCCGGGGCACTCGGGGGTGCGGCGGGGCGTCTCGGATCGCGGGACACTCGTGAACACGTTCACAAGCGCCGATACACTACGTGAGGTCCGTGCACCCCTCACCGTCTAGTAAGGATCCAGCCTGTGAACAAGCCCGTCGTACTGGTCGCTGAGGAACTCTCCGAGGCCGGTCTCGCGGTTCTGGGCGCGGACTTCGAAGTCCGCCACACCGACGGCGCCGACCGTGCCCAGTTCCTGCCCGCCCTCGCCGACGTGGACGCGCTCATCGTGCGCAGCGCCACGCAGGTCGACGCCGAGGCGATCGCCAACGCTCCCAAGCTGCGCGTCGTCGCCCGCGCGGGCGTCGGCCTGGACAACGTCGACGTGGAGGCCGCCACCAAGGCCGGTGTCATGGTCGTCAACGCCCCGACCTCCAACATCACCAGCGCCGCCGAGCACACCGTCGCCCTGATCCTCGCCTCCGCCCGCAACGTCGCCCAGGCGCACTCCGCGCTCAAGGGCGGCGAGTGGAAGCGCTCGAAGTACACCGGCGTGGAGCTCGACGAGAAGGTCGTCGCCATCCTCGGCCTCGGCAAGATCGGCCAGCTGGTCGCGCAGCGCCTCCAGCCGTTCGGCGTCGAGCTGATCGCCTACGACCCCTACCTGCAGCCGGCCCGCGCCGCGCAGATGGGCGTCCGGCTGGTCTCGCTGGAGGAGGCTCTGAGCGAGGCCGACTTCATCACCGTGCACCTGCCCAAGTCCAAGGAGACCATCGGTCTCATCGGCGACAGGGAGCTGCACGCGGTCAAGCCGAACGTGCGCCTCATCAACGTCGCCCGCGGCGGCATCATCGACGAGAACGCCCTCTACTCCGCGATCAAGGAGGGCCGCGTCGCCGGCGCCGGCATCGACGTGTTCCCGAAGGAGCCGGTCACCGACAGCCCGCTCTTCGAGCTCGACCAGGTCGTCGTCACCCCGCACCTGGGCGCCTCCACCCACGAGGCCCAGGAGAAGGCCGGCACCCAGGTCGCGCGCAGCGTGAAGCTCGCCCTCGCCGGGGAGTTCGTGCCGGACGCGGTCAACGTCCAGGGCGGCGCCGTCGCCGAGGACGTCAAGCCGGGCCTGCCGCTGGCCGAGAAGCTCGGCAGGGTGTTCACCGCCCTCGCGGGCGAGGTCGCCACCAAGCTCGACGTCGAGGTGCGCGGCGAGATCGCCTCCCACGACGTCCGCGTGCTGGAGCTGGCCGCGCTCAAGGGCGTCTTCACCGACGTGGTCGAGGACTCGGTCACCTACGTCAACGCCCCGCTGCTGGCCAAGGACCGCGGCGTGTCGGTCGAGCTGGTCACCAGCTCCGACAGCCCCGACTGGCGCAACGTCGTGACGGTTCGCGGCGTCCTCGCCGACGGCCGCACGGTCTCGGTCTCCGGCACCCTGTCCGGGCCGAGGCAGATCACGAAGATCGTCGAGGTCAACGGCTACCAGATGGAGATCGAGCCGACCGACCACCTGTCGTTCTTCACCTACACCGACCGCCCCGGCATCGTCGGCGTGGTCGGCCGCATCCTCGGTGACCACTCGATCAACATCGCCTCGATGCAGGTGGCCCGCGACGTCAAGGGTGGCAAGGCGCTCATCGCGCTCACCGTCGACACCGCCATCCCGGCCGAGGTGATCGACCAGATCGGTTCGGAGATCGGCGCCGACAGTGGCCGCTCGGTCGACCTGGCCGACTAGCCGTCCCGCCGATATGGCCGCCGTCCCCGAGACCGGGGCGGCGGCCATACTTCGTCTCAGCATGTGAGAAGTGCGTACGCCGGGCGAGACGGCGTTCCCGTGGCCAGGTAACCTGAAATGAAATGCGCCAGGTTCTCGTAATTCTTATCTGCCGCGGCGGGGCCTGACAGGGGCAGGCCGGCGACCCGCCGCGGTGTCGTGGCGCTTGCCGGCTCCAAGCCCCCGCCGCCGGTCCGTGATCCGGACCCGCGACATCAGGCCTGGTCGGAGCCCCGACCGGAGTCTTGACCACCTTCCTTGCTCGCATGCGACCGAGACGAGATTCGCCATGTACGACATGTATCCCTGGAACCGTCCCGACGAGGCCGAGGACGAGGCCGGCGACGCGCTCCAGACCGCTCTGGACCGCCGGGACAACGGTGGTGTCCCCACTCGCTGAACCTGTTCTCGCCGCCGGGGTCTCCGTGGCCTCCCGGCGATGATCCGCCGGCGTGTCTCATCCGCCGGTCACGGTTTCGGTCGCGAGCTCGACCTGCTTGGTCAGCTGAACTCCCTGCGGGTCGGGGCGCACCGCGCCGACGAAGGAGTCGCGGCGCCAGGAGTCGAGTTTCTCCTCCTTGACGACGTCGCCGGTCCGTGGGGCGTGAACCATGTAGCCGGGCTTGGTGATCATGCCGACGTGGCCGAGGCCGCTGAAGAAGGCCAGGTCGCCGGGCCTGAGGTCCTTCCAGGCGATCTTCTTGGAGAAGGCGGCGTACTGGTCGTTGGTGACGCGGGGCAGTTTGATCCCGGCGGCGCCGTAGGCGCGGAGCACCAGGCCTGAGCAGTCGAAGCCGCCGTTGCCGGTGCCGCCCCAGACGTAGGGCGTCCCGCGTTTGGACATGGCCCACTTCACGGCCTTCTCCCAGGCGGGCTTGACGGCCGTGGCCTTCAGCGCCTCCTTCAACGTGGGGGTGTTGAGTGCGGCGGGCCCAGGGGCGGGGGGAGGGGCGGCGGCCAGGGCGGCGGTCGCGGTCGCGAACACCGCGGTACCGGCGACGAGTATCGAGACGGACATGGACATGACGCGGGGGAGAACTGTGCCGGACAGGATGATTCCTTCCATAAGGCCGGCCGGGTGAGCTGTCGGGCTCGGGCGTGGAGGCCGCCCTACGGCGCGAGAACGCGCTGATTCGCCCCAAGGAATCCACGTGGTGGCGAGCGGGAACGCGCTCCGGGGGAGGAGCGGGGTTCCCGGGGGCCCGGTGGATTCCGGAAAGAGTGGTTCCCCGGCTCCGTACGGACCCGGTAAGGGGAGGGCCCGTACGAATTAGGCATTGATGCGAATGGGAGGACCATAACCAAACCTCACGAAACGGTCAACACCTAGCAAAGGTGGACAAAACGATCAGGGGTGCCGCCACGCGGATACGTCCGAAGGGTGAGACCGGTGTTCGATCATCGAGACGGGCCGGTAAGGTGCCTGCATGGATTCGCGTAACATTCGCCTGGCGGTCATCCCCGGGGACGGAATCGGAGTCGAGGTCGTCACCGAGGGGCTGAAGGTCCTCGAAGCGGTCGGCACGAAGGTGGAGACCACCACCTACGACCTCGGCGCCAAGCGCTACCACGAGATCGGCGAGACCCTGCCGGACCCGGTCCTCGACGAGCTGCGCGGATACGACGCGATCCTGCTCGGCGCGGTCGGCGACCCCAGCGTGCCCCCGGGCATCCTGGAGCGCGACCTGCTGCTCAAGCTCCGCTTCCAGCTCGACCACTACGTGAACCTCCGCCCGGTCAAGCTCTTCCCCGGCGTCGAGACGCCGCTGGGCAAGGCCCGCCCCGAGGACATCGACATGATCGTCGTCCGCGAGGGCACCGAGGGCCCGTACGCCGGAGCCGGCGGTGTCATGCGCCGGGGCACGCCGCACGAGATCGCCACCCAGGAGTCGCTGAACACCGCCTACGGCGTCGAGCGCGTCGTGCGCTACGCCTTCGACAAGGCGCTCGGCCGCCCCCGCAGGAAGCTGACGCTGGTTCACAAGACCAACGTGCTCACCTACGCCGGCGACCTCTGGGCCCGCACCTTCGACCGCGTCAGCCTGGAGTATCCCGACGTCCAGACCGACTACTGTCACGTCGACGCGGCCTCGATGTTCTTCGTCAGCCAGCCGGAGCGCTTCGACGTGATCGTCACCGACAACCTCTTCGGCGACATCCTCACCGACATCGGCGCGGCGATCGCCGGTGGCATCGGCCTGGCGGCCAGCGGCAACGTCAACCCCGACCGCACCGCGCCGAGCATGTTCGAGCCGGTCCACGGCAGCGCCCCCGACATCGCGGGCCAGGGCAAGGCCGACCCGACCGCCACGATCCTGTCGGTCGCCATGCTCCTCGACCACCTGGGCATGGCCCGCGAGGCCACCAAGGTCGAGCAGGCCGTCGCCGACGACCTGGTCGAGCGGCTGGCCGGATGGGCCGGCCGGACCACCCGGGAGATCGGCGACGACATCACCGCCCGAGTAGCCGGCTGAGGAAGCCGCCTCCCTCGACCTCAACGCGCCTGGCGGCTCACCCGAGCCGCCAGGCGCGTTTTTTGTTCCTCCAGCACTGCCGGTTTTCGGCATGGATGGAGTAGTTTCCCGTTACCCGGTCCGACGCAGAATGGACCCGAGGGTAAGCCAGACACCAAGAGAAGGATCCTGCGATGACCACCGCTCAGAAGCTCAGCTTCGACGTGCAGCTCTCCGACCACGCTCGCACCGCGGCAGAGCGCGAGCAGGTACTGGTGAGCCCGGGGTTCGGTCAGGTCTTCACCGACCACATGATCTCGATCGACTACACCGAGGGGGAGGGCTGGCACGACGCCAGGCTGGTGCCGTACGGCCCGCTCAGCCTCGACCCCGCGACGTCGGTCTTCCACTACGCGCAGGAGCTTTTCGAGGGGCTCAAGGCCTACCGCCAGGAGAACGGCACGATCGTGACCTTCCGGCCGGAGGCCAACGCCGCCCGCTTCAACACCTCCGCGCGGCGGATGGCCATGCCCGAGCTGCCCGAGGAGACGTTCGTCGAGTCGCTGGAGCTGCTCGTCCAGACCGACCGCGAGTGGGTCCCGACCACGCCGGGACACAGCCTCTACCTGCGCCCCTTCATGATCGCCACGCAGCCGGCGCTCGGCGTCAACTACCCGTCCAGGACCTACAGGTACATGGTCATCGCCTCTCCGGCGGCGGCCTACTTCGGGGGCGGCAAGGCCGTGACCGTCTGGCTCTCCACCGAGTACACCCGCGCGGCCCCCGGCGGCACCGGCTTCGCCAAGTGCGGAGGCAACTACGCGGCGGCCTTCGTGGCCCAGCGCCAGGCCGTCGAGCAGGGCTGCGACCAGGTGGTCTGGCTCGACGCGAGCGAGCACCGCTACGTCGAGGAGATGGGCGGGATGAACCTGTTCTTCGTCTACGGCGACCGCCTGCTGACCCCGGCGCTCACCGGCACGCTCCTGCCCGGCATCACCCGCGACTCGATCCTCACCCTCGCCTCCGGCCTTGGCCTCAAGGCCGAGGAGGGGCGCCTGTCGATCGAGGAGTGGCAGCGGGGCTGCGAGACGGGCGAGCTCAGCGAGGTCTTCGCCTGCGGCACCGCCGCGGTCGTCACCCCGGTCGGCTCGGTCAAGGGCGCCGACCGCGCCTGGACGATCGGCGACGGCACCCAGGGACCCGTCACCTCCAAGATCCGTGAGGAGCTCGTGGGCATCCAGTACGGATCGCGCCTCGACGCGCACGGCTGGGTTCACAAGATCTGCTAGTCCCGTACGGAGGGGTCCGGAGGCGTCCGGGGGTTCCGCGTACCCGGGTACCCGCGTGTCCGCGTAGAGGAGGCCCGGCCGCCCACCCGGCCGGGCCTCCTCCTGGGCGGCCTATCCTTCGATCAGCTTGCCGGTGTCGATCGTGAGATTCCAGGGCGCGGGGAGCTCGAGAGGCTTGCCCAGCGACTCGGTGATCTCGTCGGCGTAACCCTCAGGGCCCGGTCGGCTGAGCAGCCTGAACCGGTTCGCGAAGGTGTCGATGACCAGGTAGAGCGGGACTCCCGCGATCGCGCAGGCCCGAGGCTTGACCACGTGGTCGTCGTGAACGCTGCTCGGGGAGACGACCTCGGCGACCAGTAGCGTGGCGTTGGCGTACACGTGGCTGGGGTCCCAGAGGGGAGGGTTCGGGGGAACGACGATGAGGTCGGGCTCGAAGCGATCCGCCTGCACTTGCAGGAGGAGCCTGGCTTCCGGATAGACGCGCCATCCTTTCTCCATCGAGAACGGTATGAGTTGGGCCATCAGCTGGTACGCGACATCGGCGTGGGCGATCGTGGGCATCTCCCTCACCACGATCCGGCCGCTGACGATCTCGATTCGATGCTTCTCGAACCGGTCGACGAGCTCCAGATAGAGCCGTTCGAGCTCTCCCTGATCAGTGATCTGGTAAGCGATCGATCTCTCCATGAGCAGTCCCATGAGGTCATCCTTCCCCCGTGCGGGTGGGCGCAACGTGTTCGGTATGTCGCTTAAAGTAATCGGAAAGATTTCCGATCGCCCGGGATTCGGGAAAGTTCTCGTCAGTGCTTTCGAATCATGGTGAGGCCGTCGGCGATGGGAAGCATGATCGAGGTGACCCGCTCGTCGGCGCTGACCGTGTCGTTGAACTCGCGGATGTGCCTGACGGTCTCGTCGTCCCTGCTGGGGTCGGCGACGTGGCCGCTCCACAGGGTGTTGTCGACGAGGATCACCCCGCCGGGGGCCAGGCGCGACATGAGGATCTCGTAGTAGACGGGATAGTTGACCTTGTCGGCGTCGATGAACGCCAGATCGATGGCCGGGTGTTCGGGAAGCTCGCGCAGCCGCTCGGCCGCGGGGCCGATCCTCAGCTCGATGCGGTCGGCGACCCACGCCTTGTCCCAGTAACTCCGGGCGGTCGCCGTCCACTCCTCGCTCACGTCGAAGCAGGTGAGCCCGCCGCCGGGGGCGAGCCCGCGGGCGAGGCAGATGGAGGAGTAGCCGGTGAAGGTGCCCACCTCCACCGCGTTCCTGGCGCCGCAGAGCTGGGCGATCATGGTGAGGAAGCGCCCCTGGTCGGGAGAGATCTGCATCGACGCGTTGTCGCCGGTCAGCTCGCGGGTCTCGAGGGCGAGCGCGTCGAGGACGTCGTCGGGCTGGGTGGTGTGCGCGAGCAGATACTGCCCCACAGTGGGGTCGAGATAAGTCGCCTTCATAAAGCCCATTCTCGCCCGTGCCGGACGGCGGCGGGGGGTGATCCCGGGTCGTGTCCGGGTCCTGTCCAGCCCGTATCCGTCCGGTATCCGAGGTCCTGTCCGGACTCATGTATGGAGTTCCGTTCGACCTGTATCGGCGGGTATCCGGGCTCCTGGCTGGGCTTATAGGCGATGTCCCGGTCGGCCTGTCGGGCTCATGCGCGGGCCGGTGCCCGGGGTCCTGCCCGGCCCCTGTCCGGGCCGTTTCGACACGCCCCGAGTCTCGGATCCTGAGATCGATGTGTCAGATGGTGTCGTCGTGTGGCAGACTCCGAAGCATCATGTTCTACGGTCTGCTCATTATCGGCAGGCGCGCTGGCTGAAAAGGGACACCGCCAGCGCGCAGACCTCTCACGTCCGTGAGGGGTCATTTTTGTTTCCAGAAGCCGAATGAGCGCGCGGCGAATCATCGAACCCGCGAAGGAGAACGACATGGCCGACGATCGCTTCCACGTGTACGACACGACTCTCCGTGACGGTGCCCAGCAAGAGGGGCTCAACCTCACGGTGGCCGACAAACTGGCCATCGCGCGTCATCTGGACGGCCTGGGCGTCGGCTTCATCGAGGGGGGCTGGCCCGGTGCCAACCCCAAGGACACGGAATTCTTCAGGCGCGCTCAAACAGAGCTCGACCTGAAGCACGCGCAGCTCGCCGCGTTCGGCGCGACCCGCCGGGCAGGTGTGAAGGCAGCCGACGACCCGTTGGTGGCCGCGCTGCGCGAATCCGGCGCGCCGGTCGTGACCCTTGTCGCCAAGAGTCACGACCGGCACGTGGAACTGGCCCTCCGCACGACTCTCCAGGAGAACCTCGCGATGATCCGCGACACGGTCTCCCACCTTCGCGCGGGGGGTCAGAGGGTTTTCCTCGACGCGGAGCACTTCTTCGACGGCTACAAGTCCAACCCGGACTACGCGCTGGAGGTCCTGCGGACCGCGGCCGAGGCGGGGGCCTCGGTCATCGCGCTGTGTGACACCAATGGGGGCATGCTTCCCGACGAGCTGGCCGAGGTCGTGCACGCGGCCGTCGGGACATCGGCCAGGATCGGCATCCACTGCCACGACGACACCGGCTGCGCGGTCGCCAACTCCCTGGCCGCGGTGAAGGCCGGCGCCACCCACGTGCAGGGTTGCGCCAACGGCTACGGTGAGCGCTCGGGCAACGCCAACCTGTTCACCGTGGTGGCCAACCTGCAGCTCAAGCGGGGATTCGACCTCGTGCCGCGGGAGGCGCTGGCCGACATGACCAGGATCGCCCACGCGATCACCGAGGTCACCAACGTCGTCCCCAACTCCCACGCCCCCTATGTGGGCGTCTCCGCCTTCGCGCACAAGGCCGGGCTGCACGCCAGCGCGATCAAGGTCGATCCCAACCTCTACCAGCACATCGACCCCGCCGAGGTCGGCAACGACATGCGCATGCTCGTCTCCGACATGGCCGGACGCGCCTCGGTCGAGCTCAAGGGCCGCGAGCTGGGCTACGAGCTCGCCTCCGACACCTCGCGGGAGCTGGTGAACCGGGTCAAGGAGATGGAGTCGAAGGGCTACACCTTCGAGGCCGCCGACGCCTCCTTCGAGCTCCTGCTCCGCGACACCGTGGCGGGCGAGCGCAGGCGCCACTTCCAGGTCGAGTCCTGGAGGGTGATCGTCGAGCGGGCCCGAGGCGGCGAGGTCGTCAGCGAGGCCACCGTGAAGCTGCACGCCAAGGGGGAGCGGATCGTCGCCACCGGCGAGGGCAACGGCCCCGTCAACGCCCTCGACCGGGCCGTACGACTGGGGCTGGAGCGGATCTACCCCGAGCTGGCGGGGGTCGAGCTGATCGACTTCAAGGTGCGGATCCTGGAGGGTACGCACGGCACCGACGCCGTCACGCGCGTGCTGATCACCTCCAGCGACGCGGCCGGCGAGTGGTCCACGGTCGGTGTCGACGAGAACATCATCGAGGCCTCCTGGCAGGCGCTGGAGCAGGCCGTCACCTACGGCCTTCTCCGCGCGGGCCACACCGCCTGACACCCGCCAGGCCGCTCCGAGGCCGCCCCGGACCACTCCGGGGCCGCGCCCGGCGGGTCGCCGGAAGGCACCCGCCGGGAAATCCGGCCGTTCTCTCCGGGAGGAGGCCGGAGGGAAGAACCCGTCAGGAGAGGTCGGCGCCGCCGACGCGGAAGCTCACCTGGCCCTCGGAGGTCTCCAGGCTGACCTTGCCGCCGGAGCAGGAGAGCGACGGCCTGCCGCTTCCGGGCACCACCACGGTCAGCAGGGAGTCGCCCGAGGCGGGCGACACGACCGCGGGGGCGGGGTGTCTCTGCAGGTAGGCGGAGGAGACCCAGCCCTGGTACGGGTTCTTCTGGCCTCGGACCACCTTCAGCCCGGCGACCGGGCGGCAGGACGGCATCGAGACCTGGACGAGCGTCGCCTTCCAGCCCGCCTTGTCCTTCACCACGACCTGGCCGCCACCGCTGGAGACGGTGGACAGGTTGTGGGAGAAGTGCCAGACGTTGCGGACCTTCGAACCCCTGGGAACCGTGTCCAGCACGGCCATCACGTCCTGGCGGTGGTTGACGAGCACCGAGCGGGTCCTGGGCACGCCGTAGGCCCTGTCGGTCAGCCGGTAGCTCTGCCGGTCCGCCCCGATCGAGGACTTGCTCAGCGCGGTGGCGGTCTTGCCGCGGAACCTCGCCCCGGCCACCATCGACGTGTTGTGCGCCTCGGGGGACATCGTCCAGTTGCGGTAGCCGCTGTTCTCGTACGAGTCGAAACCGGCGTCCACCAGGACGTCGCGGCCCTGGGCGTAGTAGGTCACGCCCAGGTGGTCCTCGTGGCCGTGATACTTCACGCCGGGCCCGAAGCGGATGGAGTAGAACGCGGACTCGGGCTTGTCCCAGGCGGTGCGCCCGTAGACGTAGCCGCCGCCGAACACCCGTACGGTCTGCTTCGGCCGGTCGTAGCCGACCGGCCGCACGTCCGCGCCGCCGTCGCCGATCGGGACCATGAACCCGTCGGGCTGGGTGGAGTGGGAGATGAAGTCCTCCAGCGACTCCCAGCGCCGGGAGATGTCGCCCGGCACCTTCCGCTTGCACGCTTCGATGTTGTCCATCGCGACCTTCAGGCGCTCGTAGACGTAGATCGCGTAGCGCGGGGCCTGCTCGCGCAGCACGCCCTGGGAGTCGACGTCGAGCTTCACGGTCTCGGTGAGCCGCCTGATCGCGAGGCTGGACCACTGGTCGCGGCCGTAGCGGCAGCCGATGCCGAGCAGCGCGATGTCCTGGTCGATGCCGTGGTTGTGGCCCTTCTCGTACAGCTTCGGGTCGGAGAGCATCTTCGCGTGCTCGGCCAGGCTGCCGGAGAGCCACGACCCGCCGACGTGCTTGCTGAGACAGACCAGCGCGGGGGCGCGCAGCGCGATCGGGTGCTCCTGCCAGGCGTACGGGCTGGTCCCGGCGCCGCCGCGGGGGTTGTCGGCCACCCAGTCCTTGGCGATCTCGACGGCCCGCGCCAGGTACGCCTCGTTGCCGCTCGTCTCGTAGTCGGCGACGAGACGGCCCATCCAGCGCAGGGAGTGGAAGACCATGCTCCACGAGCGGTTCCGGTAGGGGTCGGTACGCCAGTTGACGTTCTTGCCGACCTTCACCGGGGCCATGTCGAGGAAGTCGACCTCGCCGTTCATGATGTCCGCCGCCGTCGGTGTGGCGGGCAGCCAGTCGCCCTGGCACTCGGTGGTGCGTTTCGCCTCCCTGGCCTCCGCGGTACCGGCCGTGACGCCGCAGGTCATCAGGAGGGTGATGCAGAGAGCGAGTGCTTTTGTGCGGCGGCGCACGCCAGTTCCTTCCGGGCCGAACGAGGGGGGCGGATCATGCTGTCCGAATCCCAACAAACCGGTCAAGCTGGGATGGTCCCTTCTGAAACATCGTTAGCAACTAGATGCGGGTCTCCCAGACTCCTCACAGCGTTCGCAGCGTTCACAAGGGTCGCAGTGTTTTCTAGCCGCCCCTGCCACCCCTGCCGCCCGCGCCGTTCTCCGCTCTCGCGGCACGTCGGCGAACCCCGCCCGTCCGGTGGCACGATCTCATCGGTCGATGTCCCTGCGGCCACTCGCGGTCGCCGCCGTGTTTCGGCAGGCTGGGCGGCATGAGACTCGCCGACATCGTCGTTCCCGACACAACGGCCGCCCGCGGCGCGCTGGAGGTGGCGACCGCCTACTGCTCGCCCGCCCTGCTCAACCACTCCGTTCGCGCCTACCTGTGGGCGGCGGCCTACGGCGCGATGAACGGCGTCGCCTTCGACGACGAGCTGCTGTACGTCGCGTCGATGATGCACGACATCGGTCTGGTCAAGGAGTTCGACAGCCACACCGTGCCGTTCGAGGAGGCAGGCGGCCATGTCGCGTGGGTCTTCGCCGCCGGGGCCGGATGGCCCGTCGAGCGTCGCGTGCGGGCGTCGGAGATCGTCGTACGCCACATGTGGGACAAGGTCGACCCCGCACAGGACCCTGAGGGGCATCTGCTCGAACTGTCCACCGGGCTCGACATCTCCGGGCGGCGGGCGGAGGACTTCCCGGCGGAGCTCCGCGCCGAGGTGCTGGAGCGTTACCCCCGGCTGGGGATCGGCCCGGAGTTCACCGCGTGCCTCACCGACCAGGCCGCGCGCAAGCCGGACAGCCTGGCCGGAGGGTTCGTCCGCTCGGGGGTCGCCGGCCGCATCGCCGCCAACCCTCTGGACCGCTGAGGGCCGCCGGGCACCTCTTCGGACCGCTGAGGTCTCCTCGCCGATCCTCTGGACGGGGCCGCCGGGCGACCCTCCGCACCTCTGAGGCCGCCCTGGGACCCTCTGGACCGCTGGGAGCCGCAAGGTGCGACCCTCCGGGCCGCGGAGGTCTCCTCGCCGATCCTCTGGGCCGCTGAGGCCACCCGCCGGGCCGGGCCCCTCGTCGCCGGTCAGGCCCCCGGCGCGGGGCCGGTGCTCTGGACGACCTCGAAGGACCACAGCTCGGCCCCGGTGGCGGCGGGCCCCTGCCCGTGGCCGTGGCCCTGGGCCGCGCTGTGGGCGTCGCCGTGTCCGTGTCCCTGCTCCTGCCCCTGGCCGGTCTGACCGGCCTCGGCGGCCTGGGCGTGGCCGCGCTGGAAGGCCTGGCTCTCGGTCCAGCGCCTGAAGTCCTCCTCGGAACGCCAGCGGGTGTAGACCAGGTAGCGGTCGCCGCCGTCCACGGGGCGGAGCAGCTCGAACCACTCGAACCCGTCCGCGGACTCGACCATCCCCGCCCGCCCGGAGAAGCGGCGTTCCAGCGCTTCACGCATCTCCTCGGACACCGTCAGCACGTTTATCTTCACGACCGAAGGCACATCGTCTCCTCGAAGCGTTGGTTTCCCTGATCACTCTATGATCGGCGCTCCGTCACGCGGGTCAGGCGACGGTCCTCGAGCGGCGCGGCGCGTTCTCCAGGGACACCCGGGCGACAGTGGGCATGTGCGAGGTCTCCAGGGCCTGGCGCATGTGCGGGATGACCACCTCGCCCAGCTGCTCGCGGACCACGCTCATCGGCGCGTCCTCGGCGACCACCACCCGCATCCGTACGGCCGGGTGGTCGCTCGTGCCGGTCATGGCGGCGGTGGCGTTGATGATCGCGGGGTGCGTGCCCGCCTCGGCGGCCGCCGCGTCGGTCACGCTGCCCGTGTCGACCTCGGTGACTCCGCCGGGGCCGCCGTCCACGCGTATGCCGCCCAGCTTCCCGCGACGTCCCTGGACCAGCAGCCAGCGCAGGCCGAACAACGCGAGCACGATGCCCGCCGCCGCGAGCACCCACCACAGCCACGGGTCGTAGTCGGCGAACGCCTGGCGTACCGAGCCGTCCACGAGCGGGCTGCTCGCGGGCGCCACGGCCTGCGGGAACGCTCTCGCGCCGCGGGCGATCGCCAGGGCGCTGAGGATCAGCAGCGCCAGTCCCACGATCAGCAACCCCAGCCGGTTGCCCCGGGCGGTCTTGTCGTTCATCAGATACCTCCAGCGTGGAGATCCCGGGCTTCTGCCGTGGGACGTGGGGAGGATGTCGAGGCGCTCACTTTTCCCGCAGGTGCACGTGGACGGGATACTTCCAGACGGGGGAGAGCGCGACGATCCGCCGGTTCACGGCCTCCCGTACGGCGTCGGCGAGTCCGCGGGTGTCCCGCATGCCGCTGTCGGCCGCGACGTGCACGGCCTTCCCGCGCAGCCGCACCCGGGCGTGCTCGACCCCCTGCACCTGCTCGGCCGCGTGGGCCAGCGACCGGGCGAAGCCCCGGCGCTGCATGCCGATGGCCAGCTCCCTGTCTCCGGTCCTCACCGGGATCAGGGTGGGCCTCCCCGGCACGATCGCGAGCAGCACCAGCAGCAGGCCGACCAGCCCGACCAGGCTCGCGCCCGCCATCATCCGCGGGTCGCTCCACGGTGTCGACGACGCCCAGGGCAGGATCCGGTCGTAGGGCACCAGGCGGAGCGGACGGCCCATCAGCGCGGAGATGACCTCCAGGGCGAGAAGGAGGCCGATCACGGTCATCAGGGTGGCCGTGATGACCGAGGGAACCACCCGGCGCGGGCGGAACGCCCTGATCGCCGCGCGATCCGCGGCGGCGTCCTTCGCCACCGCGCCGTACATCGGCGGCGCGGCCGGTTCCGTGCCGTACATCGGCGCCGTGGCGGGCTCCGTGCCGTACATCGGTGCCGTGGCCGGTTCCGCCGTTGTGCCGTACGGCGGAGGTGTGGCCTGTTCCGCCGTGTCGTACGGCGGAGGTGTGGCCGGTTGCGCCATCTCCGCACGGGGTGGCGTCGTCTCACCGGTCGGTTCCGCTCCGGGGACCGGCTCCGCCGGGTCGGGTACCTGCCTGGCCATCATCGCTCCTCACGTAGCGGGACGATGTCCTCGGTGGGGCTGTCATCGGGATCGTCGCCGGGCGCGGCGGCCCGGCCAGGGGCCCCGGTACCGGCCTGCCCGGTGTCGCGCGCCGGGTTCGTCGTCGGGTTCGTCGCCGGGTTCGCCGTCGGGGTCTCTCCGGCCGGTTCGGCGTCCCCGGCCCGCGAGGTCTCGCGGTCACCACGGGGATCGCCGTGGGGAGGGGACACGCTGGTGACGGCGACGTCGATGTAGCCGACGTCCATGCCGGTCAGGGCCATGACACGCTCGGTGACGTAGCGTCTGACCTCCTCGGCCACCTCGCGGATCGGGGCCGGATACTCCACCGTCACGTCCAGCCGGAGCGTCGCGAGATCACCGTCGAGCGTGGCGCGGGTGCCGCCGCGAAAGGACAGCGGCCCCCGCTCGCCGACCTCTTCCACCCGTGCCACCTCCCCAGCCGCGCGGGCCGCGATGCGCGACACCACCCGGTCGGATATGTCGGTCCTGCCGCGTCGCTCGGCCGGTACGGCCTGCCGTGACGGCTGGGCGGGTACGGCGGGCATCCCGGACCGCCCGGTTTCCGTGAGGGCCGAACCCGCTTCCCGCGCGGACGGGGAGGCCGGATCCGAGGCCGTCCCCGAGGACGCGGGACGGTGCTCGACCGGGGTGTTCATCGCCGTCTCGCCGCCAGCCGGGACAGGTCGACCTCTCCGGTCTCCGCGAAGCGGCCGAGGAGGAATCCGATGGCGCCGAGTACGAGCACCAGCAGGAACGCACTGAGGCCGCCGAAGGCTGCGGCGAAGCCCAGAAGGACGCCGACGATCGTGCCGACTACGGACCACACTGGGAAACTGTTCATCTCAAACCTCCGATATGGACGTTCACCGGCCGGTCGCCCACCATCGGGGCCACCGCCGCTCGCACTTCGTCGGCGATCTCCGGTAGCGGGCGTCCCAGCCTGACGACGACGGAGACCTCCACCTCGTTCTCGCGCAGCGCGATACCGGGCAACCGCTCGCCGGGCAGGTAGGTCGCCACGGTCCCGAACGGCCCTCCCGACAGGTCCACGACGTCGGGGCAGCGCAGCACGGTATCGGCGATCTTGTGCGCGAGGCCGGACGCCTCGCGGGCCGGGTTCTCCTGCTCGCGGGCGACGACCGTCTCGCGCGGCGGGCCCGATGTCTGCGAGGAATCCCGGGAAGTCTCCAGGGGCCCCCGGGAGGTGACCGTCGCGCCCCCTTTCTCGCGCCCGGGACCCGGCGCGGCCGAGGCCGCGGCGGTCGCCTCGCGGGGCGGGACCTTCGTCTCGCGGCCCTGTCCCGCCGTTTCCCGGGTTTCCCGGCCCTGACCGGCCGGTCCGCGGCCTGGGTCCTCCTGCCTGCGCGGGGGCGCGGCCTTCTGCCGCGGTACGGAGGCCGGCCTGCGGGACGGATCCTCCGGTCTGTGCGCGGGTATGGCCGTCGCCGGCGTCGGGGCGGCTGGTCTGCGGGCGGACTCCTCCGGTCTGTGCGTGGACGCGCCCGTCTCGCGGCCGGGATCTCCGTGCGGGGGCGCGCCCGCCTCCTGGCCGGGTTCCCTGTGCCGCGCGGGCCCGCTCGCCTCGCGGCCGGGTTCCTCGTGCGGGGGCACGCCTGTCTCTCGGCCGGATTCCGCGTGCGGCGCGGGCGCGTTCGTCTCGCGACCGGGATTCGCCGGCGGCCGAGGCGTGACGGCCTCGCGGGCCTGGTCCTCCGGCTCGCGGCCAGGTCCCGCCGCACCGCCTGCCGGATCTCTCACTGGACGCGGGGCTCCGACTCGGACGACTCCTCGGACCTCTCCCTGTCCTGGCCGGGCATGTGGACGTCGGAGACCTTGATGTTGACCTCGGTGACCTCAAGGCCGGTCATGCGCTCGACCGCCGTGATCACGTTGCGGCGTACGGCGGCGGCCAGGTCGGGGATGGCGATCCCGTACTCGACGATCACTTCCAGGTCGGCGGCGGCCTGCCGCTCACCCACCTCGACCGAGACACCCTGGGTGGCGCTCCTGTCGCCGCCCACCATGCCGCGTACCGCGCCGAGGGCGCGTGCCGTGCCCGTACCCATGTCGTACACGCCGGGGATCTCCCTGGTCGCGAGGCCCGCGATCTTCGATACGACCCCGCTGTCGATGGTGGTGGTCCCCTTTGGGGTGATCAGGCCACCCGGGGCTCCGGGACTGTCGGTGCGTGCTCGGGGCACCGTGGCCTCGTCGCCCTTGGGCCTGTTCACCGTGCTGGCTTCAGTCACGTCCGTTCCTTCCCCCGAAGGAAGCCTCCTGGCCCCCCGATGCTTCTGAAGCGGTCATACCCCTCATATACACATAAATCAGTACATAGCTTTTCTTAGACCAAACATGGCGGTATCGATAAAATCGGACTTATAGCGCCTTCTGGTGGTAAATGGTGAAGGTCTTCTCGGTGACGGGTTGGGAGGCACCGGCACGGTCCGGCCAGACCCGGAGCGCGACTAGCCTTGTCGTGTGCGTATAGCGAGGTTCTCCACAGGAGACGGTGTCGGGTTCGGGGTGGTCGAGGGAGGCCCGGGGGAGGAGTTCATCTCCGGGATCTCCGGTCACCCGTTCGGTCCGATCCAGTTCACCGGCGAGCGATACTCGCTCTCCCAGGTCAGGCTGGTCGCGCCCATGCTGCCCAGCAAGGTCGTCGCGATCGGCAAGAACTACGCCGACCACGCCCACGAGATGGGCGGTGAGGTCCCCGACGAGCCGCTGGTCTTCCTCAAGCCGTCGACCTCGGTGATCGGCTCGGGTGAGGCCATCGCCTACCCGACGGCGCTCTCCCAGCGGGTCGACTACGAGGGCGAGCTGGCGGTGGTGATCGGCAGGCTCTGCCGCGAGGTGCCCCGCGAGCGGGCGCACGAGGTCATCTTCGGCTACACCTGCGCCAACGACGTCACGGCGAGGGACCTGCAGAAGAAGGACGTCCAGTTCACCCGGGCCAAGGGCTTCGACACCTTCTGTCCCCTCGGCCCGTGGATCCAGACCGAGCTCGACCCGAGCGACGTCGGCATCGTCACGTCGGTGAACGGCGAGGTCAAGCAGAGCTCGCGCACCTCCAAGCTCATGTACGACATCCCCGCGCTGATCGCCCACGTGAGCGCGGTCATGACCCTGATCCCCGGTGACGTCATCCTCACCGGGACCCCCGAGGGGGTCGGCCCGCTCAACGTCGGCGACGAGGTCAGCGTCTTCATCGAAGGAATCGGCACTCTCAGCAACCGGGTGGTCTCCCGTGATTAGGGTTCGTTTCGCCCCCTCGCCGACCGGCATGTTCCATGTCGGCGGCGCCCGCTCCGCGCTGTTCAACTGGATCCTGGCCGAGCAGACCGGCGGGAGGTTCGTGCTGCGGATCGAGGACACCGACGCCGCGCGTAACCGGCCGGAATGGACCGAGGGCATCCTCTCGGCGCTCGCCTGGATCGGTATCAACGACGACAACCCGGTCTTCGAGGGCCCCTACTTCCAGTCGTCGTACGAGGAGCAGCACCGCGAGGCCGTGGCCAAGCTCGTCGCCGACGGCCGGGCCTATTACTGCACGTGCACCCGTGACGAGGTCAAGGCGCGGACCGGCTCCGAGCACCAGGGCTACGACGGCTTCTGCCGCGACCGGGGCCTGACCGAGGGCGCGGTCCGCTTCCGCACCCCCGACGAGGGCGTCACCGTGGTCCAGGACCTGGTCCGCGGCACCGTCGAGTTCCCCAACAACGCGATGGAGGACTTCGTCATCGCGCGCGGCGACGGCTCTCCGCTGTTCGTGCTGGCCAACGTCGTCGACGACGTCGAGATGCGGATCAGCCACGTGGTCCGGGCCGAGGAGCACCTGTCCAACACCCCCAAGCAGCAGCTGCTCTGGGAGGCGCTCGGCGTCACCCCGCCCACCTGGGCGCACGTGCCGGTCATCGTCAACGAGAAGCGCCAGAAGCTGTCCAAGCGCCGCGACAAGGTCGCCCTGGAGTCCTACCGCGAGGAGGGCTACCTGGCCGAGGCGATGGTCAACTACCTGATGCTGCTCGGCTGGGGCCCCGGCGACGACCGGGAGATCATGCCCTGGGCGGAGATGGTGCCGCTGTTCAAGCTGGAGAACGTCAACCCCTCCTCGGCGTTCTTCGACGAGAAGAAGCTCCGCGCGTTCAACGGCGAGTACATCCGGGCCCTGCCCCTGGAGGAGTTCATCGCCCGCTGCGAGCCGTGGCTGGAGCCCGGCTGGGACCGCGAGGCCTTCGCCAAGGTCGCCGAGCTCGCCCAGACCCGCATCGCGGTCCTGTCCGAGATCACGGCGAACGTCGACTTCCTCTTCCTGGACGAGCCCGTCTTCGACCAGGCGTCGTGGGACAAGGCCATGAAGAACTCCGCCGTGGAGATCCTCACCGGCTATCTCGCCCGCCTGGAGACGGTCGGCATGGACCCCGAATCGCTGAAGACCGCCCTGGAGGAGGTCGGCACCGAGCAGGGCCTCAAGCTCGGCAAGGCCCAGGCCCCCGTGCGCGTGGCCGTCACCGGCCGGACCGTGGGCCTGCCGCTGTTCGAGTCGATCGAGGTCCTCGGCCGAGAGCGCTCCGCCGAACGCCTCCGCGCCGCCCTCGCGAGGCTCCAGGCCTGACCCGACGCATCGAGCGGGACGAGTTTCCAGGCCTGGCCTGACGCTCCGAGCGGGACGAGTTTCCAGGCCCGGCCGCGCCTTCGGGCCGGGACGAGGTTCCAGCTCCCAGGCCCGGCGCCCCCTCGGATCAGCGCGAGGTTCCAGCCTGACGGCCCGCTCCCGGGTTTCTCCCGGGGGCGGGCCGTCACTTTCCCTCCTCGCTTCCCGACGGCCCCGGACGGAGCCTCGGGAGGGGTCTCAGGACGGGGAGCCCGAGAGGCGTCCCGGCTCCGTCCCCCGCCCGGCGAGCCCGTCCCAGAAGGCGAGGCTGTGGGCCGAGGCCCGGTCGAAGGGCCCGACGCCGCCCCGCCCCGGGGCCAGCCCCTGCACGTACGGCATGCCGTCTCCGGGGCGCACGCGCTTCCAGGAGGGCAGGCCCGGCCGGTTCGGGTCGCCGACGGCGGCGAACCGGGACCAGTAGTCGATCATCGTGTCCCCGAGCCGCCGCTGCCCGGGGGTGAGCGGGGCGGACTCCCAACCGACCCCGAAGAGGAACGACAGCTCGGAGCCGTGCGAGGCGAGCGGCCTGATCCCGTTGGGCAGCGGGAAGAGCTCGGGCGCCGTACGGTCGGTGAACTCGTAGGAGAAGGTCGGCACGTGCCGGGCGAGCAGCCGGTCGGTGTCGCGCGCCGGCCACGCCCAGTCCAGGTCGCTCATGACGGCCGCGACCGCCTGGAGGGGTGAACCGTCGTGGGCGCTCAGCGGGTAGCGGGCCAGGACCTCCGGCCCCAGGGCGCCGAACTTGTCGTTGACGGCGGTCTCGTACTCGGTGGCCGTCATCGGCGGGAACATCAGCGAGGTGAACAGCGTGCCCTCGTCCCGGGTGACGCCCGTCAGCACCGGCACCCGGTGGAAGCGGCCCTCCTGGAACACCTTCGCGGGATCCTCGGGCAGCACCGCGTTGCCGTACCCCGGCAGCGGGAGGGGCTGCTGGGCGAGCAGGTCGGCCACCGGCCTGTCCCGCAGGCAGGCGAGCGTGCTCTCCGGGTCGGTGCACCCCAGCCCGGCGGCCAGGATCTGCCCGTAGCCCTCGTGGGAGGCCCGGGGCACCCAGAGGGGCACGTCCATGACCGGCCTCAGCGGGGTCCCCTCGAAGCTTCCCGCCCCGCACGGGGTGCTCTGGGTGATCGCCCGGTGGAACAGCCCGGCCGCCGAGGGGGAGGCGAGCTGCGCGCACACCGAGTGCGACCCCGCCGACTCGCCGAACAGGGTGACGTTGCGCGGGTCGCCGCCGAACGCCGCCGCGTTGCGCCGCACCCAGCGCAGGGCCGCCTGCTGGTCCTCGATCCCGAACGCCCCGGAGTTCTCAAGCCCGGGATACCCGAAGAACCCGAAGATCCCCAGCCGGTAGTTGACCGTCACCACCACGACATCGCCCCGCGCGGCCAGCCTGCGGGCGTCGTAGTCGCTGCCCGCCCCCTTCGTCAGGCCCCCGCCGTGCAGCCACACCATGACCGGCCTGGGGCGGTCCCCGCCGCCTCGCGCCGGCGCGGTCACGTTGAGGTAGAGGCAGTCCTCCGCCTCGCTTCCCGGCAGCCCCCAGATGTCGGCGGTCTGCGCGCACCGGCTACCGGGCGCGACGGCGTCGCGCACCCCCTGCCACGGGGCCACGGCCCGCGGCGACCGCCAGCGCAGCTCCCCGACCGGTGGCGCGGCGTACGGGATGCCCTGGAAGAGCCGGTGCTCCCCGGCCTCCACGCCCCTCACCCACCCGGCGTCGGTACGCACCGTCACGCCCCCGCCCGCCCCGGCGGGGGACGCCGGTGAGATCGGGGAGGCCGCGACGGCGGGGGCGGCCCGTCGCGCCTCGTGCCCTTCCCGGGCCTGTGCGGCCTCCTGCCGGGCCATCGCCGGGCCCGCCGTTCCCAGCAGCAGGACGCCGGCCAGACCGGCGACGAGCGCAGCGCCCGTCCTGTTCCAAGGTCGTCTCATGCCGTTCAGGATGCCCGCCGGCCGTGTCCCGGCGCATTGGGCCTGCGGCCCCGGCCGGGGTGCGGGAAACCACACCCCGGCGGTGCGCCGAGACACAGACCGGAAGGTCACGACTCCCGAAGGCCCCTCGAAGATCCCCGAAGAGCTCCGGGCGGACGCGGCGTCGTACGGCGTCGTACGGGCTCGCACAGGCGCGGAGGCGGCGCTCAGACCAGCAGGCCGCGGCGCTTCAGCAGGGGCTCGATGCGCGGGTCGCGCCCCCGGAAGTCGCGGAAGGCATCCATCACGTCCCGCGAGCCGCCGACCGACAGCAGGGTGGAGCGGAAGTGGTCGCCGTTCCCCCGCCCGAGGCCGCCGTTCTCCTCGAACCAGTCGACGCTCTCGGCGTCGAGCACCTCGCTCCAGATGTACGAGTAGTAGCCGGCGCTGTAGCCGCCGACCCCGCTGAAGAAGATATGGGCGAAGTAGTTGGTCCGGTAACGGGTCCGGACCAGGTCGAAGGCGATCCCCGCGCGCTCCAGGGCCGCCTTCTCGAACGCCTCGGCGTCCTCGACGGTCTCGCCCCGGGCCAGCTTGTGCCAGGACCAGTCGAGCAGCGCGGCCGCGAGATACTCGACGGTGCTGAAGCCCTGGTTGAACTTCTCGGCGGACTTCATCTTCTCCAGGAGCTCCGCGGGCACGGGCTCCCCGGTCTCGTGGTGCCTGGCGAAGTTGGCGAGGATCGACGGCCAGGTGGCCCACATCTCGTTGACCTGCGAGGGATACTCCACGAAGTCGCGCGGCACCGCCGTGCCGGAGACCCGGGGGAAGCGCACGTCGGAGAACAGGCCGTGCAGGGCGTGGCCGAACTCGTGGAAGGCGGTGTTGACCTCGTCGAACGTCAGCAGCGTCGGCCCCTCGGCGGGCTTGGTGATGTTGAGGTTGTTCATCACCACGGGCCGTTCGTCGAACAGGTGCGACTGGTCGACCAGGTTGTTCATCCAGGCGCCGCCGCGCTTGGTGGGCCGGGCGTAGGGGTCGAACAGGAACAGGCCGAGCGGCGAGCCGTCGGTGTCGAACACCTCGAAGACCCGCACGTCCGGGTGGTATCCGGCCAGGTCGTCCCGCTCGGAGAAGGTGATCCCGTACAGCTCGCCCGCCGCGTGGAAGACGCCGTCGCGCAGCACCCGGTCCAGCTCGAAGTACGGGCGCAGGTCGGCGCCGTCGAAGTCGTACCGGGCCTTGCGCACCCGCTCCGCGTAGAAGGACCAGTCCCACGGCTCGATGGGGAAGCCGGCCTGCTCGCTCAGCGCCTCGGCCTCCCGGCGGGCGTTGGCCACCGCCGGGCCCACCAGCTTGCCGAGCATCTCCTCAACGGCTTCGGTGGTCTTGGCCGTCTGGTCGGCGACGGAGTAGGCGGCGTGGTTGGGGTAGCCGAGCAGCGCCGCCCGCTCGGCGCGCAGCGTCGCCATCCTGGCCGCCAGCTCGAAGTTCTCCGGGGCCCGGCCCGTGGACAGCTCGTACAGCCTCCTGCGGGTCTCCCTGTCGGTCAGCTCCGCGAGGGCGGGCTGGTTGGTGTGGTTGAACAGCGCCAGGACGTACGAGCCGTCCTTCTCGATCGCCTTGATCGTGCTCTCGGAGAGCCCGTCCAGCAGCCTGACGTCCTCGACGACCAGCGCGGAGTCCGTGGAGGCCGCCAGCAGGTTCTGGGAGAAGGTCGTGGCGAGCCTGGTCAGCTCCTCGTTGAGCTCCCTGAGACGCTCCTGGTCGCTCTCGGACAGGTCGGCCCCGGCCCTGACGAAGTCGACGCGGTATTTCTCCAGCAGCCACGCCTCCTCGGCGTCGCCGGTGGTCACCTGCTTGATCCTGGCGTACAGGGAGCGGTCCAAGCGGATGGAGTCGGCGTGCCGGCTCAGCCTGGGGGAGACCTGGGTCTCGATCTCCCGGATGCCGTCGGTCGCGTCGGAGGCGGAGATGCTGGAGAAAACGGTCACGGTCCGCTTGAGGATCCGTCCCGAGAGCTCCAGGGCCTCGATCGTGTTGGCGAACGTCGGGGGCTCCGGGTTGCCGGTGATCTCCCGCACCTCACGCAGCTGGTCGGCCATGCCCCGCTCGAAGGCGGGGAGGTAGTGCTCCTCCTTCACCAGGGCGAACGGCGGCAGCCCGTAGGGCAGCTCACTGGGGGTGAAGAACGGGTTCTCGGTCAAGATTGGAACTCCTCACATGCGGCTGGATCTCTCCAGCGGCGTTACACGATGGACCTTCGTGGCGGCAGCCCGGTGATACCGCGATTCGGCCTACGGCAATCGTTTTGGTCTTGACCCCCAACCTGGGCTATTCTTTCGGAGTCGCCAGAGAGTCCCGCAAGGGGGTCCAGCGCGGTGGGGTATGGTGTAATTGGCAACACGGCTGATTCTGGTTCAGTTGTTCTAGGTTCGAGTCCTGGTACCCCAGCTGCATCTTCTCTGGAAGATGCCGCAGATTCGGTCCCCTCCGAGTCTGATGACAGTGTGTAGGGTCCCGTCGTCTAGTGGCCCAGGACGCCGCCCTCTCAAGGCGGTAGCGCCGGTTCGAATCCGGTCGGGACTACCACTGTCTCTCGCAAGGCTCCGTCGTCTAGTGGCCTAGGACGCCGCCCTCTCAAGGCGGTAGCGCCGGTTCGAATCCGGTCGGGGCTACACCGCGAACCCCGGAAGCGACAGCTTCCGGGGTTTTTGCATTTCCCGATTTCCTGAAATTCCGTGCTCCCGTCCCGGATCTCCCCTCATGTTTTTTCCTCGGAGGACCAGGCCGTCCCGGCGGGCGGACCCCGAGGTCACGCCGGGGACCAGCCGGTGCCGCTCATCCAATACCGTGCAGGGTACGTAATCCATACCCAGGTATGACCCCCTCGCGATGGTGGAGCCCATGTCGACGACGCCCCAGACCCAGCCGACGATCTCGCGGACCCACTCGTGGGCGCCACCGACGGTCCCCGCCGACGTGGCGGAGCTGTCGGGCCTGGAATTCCTGGAGCGCCTGGTCGACGGCCGCATCCCCGCGCCGCCGATCGCGAGCACGCTCGGGTTCCGGATAATCCACGTCGAGCGCGGCCTGGCGGTCTTCGTGGGGGAGACCGGCGAGCACCTCTACAACCCGCTCGGAAGCGTGCACGGCGGCTATCTCGCCACCCTGCTCGACTCGGCCCTCGGGTGCGCGATCATGACCGAGCTGCCGCCCGGCACGGCATACACGACCGTCCAGCTCGGGGTGAACATGGTCCGGCCGGTCTACGCGGGCACCGGGCCGCTGCGCTGCGAGGCCAGAACCCTGCACGTCGGCCGGACCGTCGCCACCTCGGAGGCGCGGATCACGGGTGAGGCCGACGGCAAGATGTACGCCCACGCCACCACGACCTGCGCCGTCTTCCCGATGCGCTGACCCCGCCTTCGACCGTCCCCGACCGTCCCCGGCAGTTTCCCGGCCCCGGTCATCCCCGCCCCGGCAGTTCCCGGCAGTTCCCGGCCTTTTCCGCCGGAGGGCGGTCCCGCCCGGAGCCGGTCACCCGGGCTCCGGAGCGGGACCGGAAGGCTAGTTCTGACCCGAGCGGGCCTTGAACAGGGCCCGCTTGGCGGCCTTGCCCACCTGCTTGTCCGGGTGGGCCTTGCCGATCGCCTCCAGCAGCTCCTCCAGGTGCGGGTGCGGCACCTTCCAGATCACTTCGAGCAGGCTGACCAGGTTCGGTACGTTGCCGATGTCGTCAAGGCTGCTGACGAACTCCGGGCGGCCGAGACCGGCGGAGATGGTCAGCATGTCGAGGATCAGCCAGTGGGTGTCGGCCTGGGTGGGCGTGGGAGCGTCCTCGACCCCCAGCTGGGCCAGGTGGGTGGCCGCGTACGGGCGCAGGGACGGCTCGTCGAGGGCCTCCCGCCACGCGGGCACGGCCACGTCGCCGAGCGAGCCGACCATGCTGGCCGCCTGGACCCGGATCAGCGCGTCCGCGTCGTCCTCGGCGGCGGCCTCCAGCAGGTCCCTGGCGGCCTGCTCGGGGGCGCGCAGCTCCATCCAGGCCGCGAACTCGGCGTCCGCCTCCTCCTCGGGAAGCTCGGCGCCGAAGGAGAGCAGGTCGAGGGCCGTCATCGCGTCGATGGCGGGCCGGGCGTCCAGCTCGATGTCGGCGTCGTCCACGAGGTGGACCACGCCCTCCATGCCGAGCGGCGTCAGCCGCACCTGGTCGTGCTCGACCTCGACCATGCCGTATCCGGCCAGCCAGTCGAGCACGGGGTTGAGCGGGTCGCCGTACTGCGCGGTGGCGGCGGTCCAGGCCTCGGCGCCCAGGTCGTCGTATTCGGCGGCGGCCTCGGCCAGCTCGGTGCGGAGCTCGGCCAGCGGCTTCGACCCCGTCGCCAGCAGCACCCGGATCAGCAGCGCCCTGGTCAGCCCGGACAGGGCGATCGTGGCCTCCTCGTCCTCCAGCTCGGGGTCGCCGTAGTCGATGGAGTGCAGGCCCGCCATCCACGCGTCGAGGGCGTCGTCGTCCTCCTCGAAGGGCCACTCCGCCGTGTCGGCGTCGACGCTGACGGTGTCCTCCCCCTCGGGCTGGAGGAAGTCGAGGTCGATCGCGAGGTTCCAGATGTTCCAGAGCGCGGGGACGGAGTCGGCCAGCGAGGCGCCGTCCTCCTTGGGGACCGGGAGCCCCAGGACCCCCAGGGCCTCGACGATCTCGGTGTCGTCGAGCAGGCTCGTCTCGCCCACCCGGCGCTCGGACCCGACCCAGACCGCGAGGTCGCGGGCCTTGGCGATCAAGGTCGCCCTGCGGGTGGCCGCGGCCAGCTCGTTGTCCGGGCGGAGCCTGATCGTCGGCAGCTCGGAGAGCTCGTCGGCGAACGGCTCGAAGTCGCCGAGCCCCTCGGACTCCTCCTCGTCGTACTCCTCGTCCTCGTCGTCCTCGACGACGAGATCCTCCATGGCGTCGACGAAGTCGTCTTCGAGGCGGTCGAGCTCGGCGAGCAGGTCGCCCAGCGAGGCGGAGCCCTTGACCAGGCGGTCGGACTCCGACAGGAAGGTCAGGTAGGCGCGGATCGCGGGCACCATGCCGTCGGCGGCGGCGTCGGGATCCTCGACGACCTGTGGCATCCGATCGAGGAGGACCGTGCGCAGGTCGGACTGCTTCCACCGGCCCACGTCGTCGGAGGCGATCAGGCGGTGCCACAGGGCGACGGAGCCGACCAGATTGGAATCGCTGCCGGGTGCGTTCTCACGCGCCCAGAGGATGAAGTTTTGGAGCAGGGGACGCAGTTCAGCCGCGGCTGCCTCGATGCGATCTGTCACCTTCCCAGCCTAGGGGGCCGCAGGGGTGCTCGCCTCCTCATATCGCCCGCCGATCGGCCGGTGTCAGCCCGCGCGGCCCCTCCGGTCCGGCGATCCGGCCGCCGAGGGCCCGCGCGGCGCTCCGGAACGGTGATCGACTCGCCGCCGCCGGCGTGGTTTCCCGGCGTCTTCAGGCTCGGCGGTCCGCTCGCCGCCGGCCGATGGCGCGCGCCGACCGGCGGTCGACCGGCCTGGTGATCGGCTCACCTGTGATCGGTTCCCTGTGGTCGGCTCGCTTGCGGTCGGTTCACCTGTGGTCGGCTCGCCCGCGGTCGCCGCGGCCCGCCGGCCCGCCGTCAGTTGGCGCGGCGCATCGATTCGGTGATCCGCTCGGCGGCGGTGACCACGGGGGCGGCGTGAAGGCGGCCGGGGGTGCGGGTCAGGCGCTCGATCGGGCCGGAGACCGACACCGCGGCGACCACCTTGCCGCCCGCGCCCCTGATCGGCGCCGAGACGCTGGCCACGCCCTGCTCTCGCTCGCCGACGCTGTGTGCCCAGCCCCTGCGCCGTACGCTCGCCAGCGTGGCCGCGGTGAACTTGGCCCCGCGCAGGCCCCGGTGCAGGCGGTCGGGCTCCTCCCAGGCGAGCAGGATCTGCGCCGCGGAACCGGCGAGCATCGGCAGCGCCGAGCCGACCGGCACGGTGTCGCGCAGCCCGCTGGCGCGCTCGGCGGCGGCCACGCAGACCCGCTCGTCACCCTGGCGACGGTAAAGTTGCGCGCTTTCCCCGGTCAGGTCCCTGAGCTGGGTGAGGACCGGAGAGGCGACGGCCAGGAGGCGATCCTCGCCCGCGGCCGTGGACAACTCGGACAGGCGCGGGCCCAACACGAACCGGCCCTGCGTGTCGCGGGAGACGATGCGGTGGTGCTCCAGCGCGACGGCCAGCCGGTGGGCGGTGGGTCGGGCCAGGCCGGTGGCCTGAACGAGCTGTGCGAGGGACGCCGGGCCGGCTTCGAGGGCGTTGAGCACGAGGACGGCCTTGTCGAGTACGCCGACTCCGCTAGAGTTGTCCATACACCGATACTGCCGTCTCGACATATGAGAAAGCAAGTGGGAGTGGGACAGCCGATCGCAAGGAGGCGACATGGGCCGCACGCTCGCGGAGAAGGTATGGGAGCAGCACGTCGTGCGACGTGCTGAGGGAGAACCCGACCTGCTCTACATCGACCTGCACCTCATTCACGAGGTCACGAGCCCGCAGGCGTTCGACGGCCTGCGTCTGGCCAATCGCCCCATCCGGCGGCCCGACCTCACCATCGCCACCGAGGACCACAACGTCCCGACCGTGCGCGGTCCCATCAACGACCCGGTGTCGCGGGTGCAGGTCGAGACGCTGCGCAAGAACTGCGCCGAGTTCGGCGTCCGGCTGTATCCGATGGGCGACGCGGGGCAGGGCGTGGTCCACATCATCGGCCCGCAGTTCGGTCTGACCCAGCCCGGCATGACGATCGTGTGTGGCGATTCTCACACCTCGACCCACGGCGCCTTCGGCGGCATCGCGTTCGGCATCGGCACCTCCGAGGTCGAGCACGTGCTGGCCACCCAGACGCTCCCCGCCTACCGGCCGAAGACGATGGCCATCGAGGTCTCCGGCGAGCTGCCGCCGGGCGTCACGGCCAAGGACCTGATCCTGGCGATCATCGCCAAGATCGGTACCGGCGGCGGTCAGGGCTACATCGTCGAATACCGCGGCGAGGCCATCCGCAAGCTCTCCATGGAGGGCCGGATGACCGTCTGCAACATGTCCATCGAGGCGGGCGCCCGCGCGGGCCTGATCGCTCCGGACGAGACCACCTTCGAATACCTCAAGGGCCGTCCCCACGCGCCGGCCGGCGCCGACTGGGACGCCGCGGTCACGTACTGGAAGTCGCTGGTGAGCGATGAGGACGCCGCCTTCGACACCGTCGTGGAGATCGACGCGACGACGCTGACCCCGTTCGTCACCTGGGGCACCAACCCCGGCCAGGGCGCCCCGCTGGGGACGTCCGTGCCGCGCCCCGAGGACACCGACGACCCGGCCGCCGCCACCCGCGCCCTGGAGTACATGGGCCTGACGGCGGGCACCCCGCTCCGCGAGGTCCAGGTCGACACGGTCTTCGTGGGCTCCTGCACCAACGGGCGCCTGGAGGACCTGCGGGCCGTGGCCGACGTGCTGCGCGGGCGCCAGGTCGTCACGCGCACGCTGATCGTGCCCGGCTCGATGCTGGTCAAGCTCCAGGCCGAGCAGGAGGGGCTGCACGAGGTCTTCAAGAACGCGGGCGCCGAATGGCGTGAGGCCGGCTGTTCCATGTGCCTGGGCATGAACCCCGACACCCTCGCCCCCGGCGAGCGCAGCGCCTCGACCTCCAACCGCAACTTCGAGGGACGCCAGGGCAAGGGCGGCCGTACGCACCTCGTGTCCCCGCAGGTCGCCGCAGCGACCGCCGTCACCGGCAAACTCACCGCGCCCGCCGACCTGTAAGGAGTCCTCGCGATGGAAGCGTTCGTCACCCACACCGGCCGGGCCGTGCCGCTGCGCCGCAGCAACGTGGACACCGACCAGATCATCCCCGCCGTCTGGCTCAAGCAGGTCAGCCGGACCGGTTTCGAGAAGGGCCTGTTCTCCGCCTGGCGCGAGGACCCCGGCTTCGTCCTGAACGACCCCGCCTACGAGGGCGCCACGATCCTGCTCGCCGGGCCCGACTTCGGCACCGGCTCCTCCCGCGAGCACGCGGTCTGGGCCCTGCAGCAGTACGGTTTCCGCGTCGTGATCGCGGCCCGTTTCGGGGACATCTTCCGTAATAACTCCACCAAGATGGGGCTGCTCCCCGTCGTCCTGCCGGACGAGATCGTCAAGGCCCTGCAGGGCGCGGTGGAGGCGGATTCCAGCCTGGAGATCACCGTTGACCTGGGAGAGCGTCAGGTCCGCTGGGGCGGCGAGATCGCCGCGTTCGAGATCGACGACTACACGCGCTGGCGGCTCACGGAGGGCCTGGACGACATCGGGCTGACCCTGCGCAACGCCGACGCCATCGGGACATACGAGAATGGTCGGCAGCCATGGCTGCCGACGACCGTCTGACGAGTTCAGAACACGAGCTGGCGTGGCGGCTGCGCGAGGCGCACCGCCACGTCCGTTCCCTGCCCATCCCCGCCGAGGAGAGAAAGCGTCTCGCCAGGCGGCTTCTGGCCATCTGCGATATGGCCAAACGCGACCTCGAACACGCCGCCGGGCGTCTTGATTTGTTCCTTCTCAGTATTGATGTCGTGGTTTCAGATACGCCAAGCACTGGAAACATTGCGGAAGGTGATTGAGTCATACGGCTCCGTCCCCTAATTTCAAGCGGGCAAGGGGTTTCTCATCGTGATCGTTGATGAGAGATCTGTGATGAGACCCCTCGCCGTGACAAATCGGGTGAGACGGGTTTTCTGCCTCGTGACCCACTCCCGGACATCGGTAAGCAGGGGGAGCAACCTTATGAACAAAAAGGAACTCGTCGACGCCATCGCGGATCGGGTGGGCGACAAGAAGACGGCCACCGAGGCCGTGAACGCGGTGCTCGACGCCATCCAGACCGCCGTCGCGAATGGCGACAAGGTCTCGATCACGGGGTTCGGTGCTTTCGAGATGGTGCACAAGCCGGCCCGTACCGCCCGCAACCCCTCGACGGGTGCCGAGATTCGCGTCGCCGAGAGCTGGGGGCCGAAGTTCCGGCCGGGCTCCGACTTCAAGGAACTCGTCAACACCGGCGGCAAGAAGGCATCCAAGAAGAAGTAGGCCTCGGGCGCAGGCGCCCGGCCTCCCGCGACGGGAGGCCGGGCGCCCGGCTTTTCCGCCGGATTCGTCCGGTGAGGACGCTCGTTCGAAGATTCGCCCGGAGGGCCGTCGGGGCCGCCTATCCGGGTACGGGGAAGGTCGAGAGGGTGACGTAGGTGACGTCGTCGCCGTCCATGACGATGTTGACCCGCTGGCCTGACCGAAGCAGCCGCAGCGGCCCCGCGTCGAACGCCGCCGCGTCGAACGGGATCTGGGTCCCGTCGTCCAGGAATACCGACCCCGACCGGGTCGCCGGATCGAAGTCCCGCACCGTCGCCTGCACCCGCCCAGCCTAACTCCCGCCCGGGCGCCGGGCCCCGCCCGAATCGATCCAGCCCGAATCGGCCTCATCCGAACCGGTCTCGCCCGGACCACGCCCGCTCGCCCGCGGCCCCGCTCCTCGCCGTCCGAGCCTCGTGCGCGCCGTTCTCGTCTCACTCACCGGCACCGGCACCGGCACCGGCACCGGAACCGGAACCGGCGGGCCCGGACCTTCGGCCGCCGTCCGGGCTCGACGCCGCGATCCTCTCCGCCGTCGCCAGCGTGCGGGGACCGACGCCGAGGGTCAGCGCCAGGCGCAGGTCGTCCGGGGTGTCCACGTCGTGGCGGACCGACTCCACCCCCTCCACGAAGAGCTCCTTGGCGCCGCGCCGCAGGTGCCGCTCCCTGGACTCCCCGCCGAACCCCGGGGTGAAGGGCACCCCCGGCCGTACGCCGTAGAAGGTCGTGCCGATCTCGGCGGCGTCGGGCAGGAACATCTGGTCGAACTCCGCGGCGGCGGCCAGCACCCGGGCCAGCTCCGCCGGACGCAGGGCCGGGAGGTCGGCCTGGAGGGCGCCGACGGCGTCGCCGGGCGCCAGCCGCACCGCCTCCAGGGCGCCGTGGCGCAGGGCGGCGTTCAGCCCCGCCTCCGGGTCGCCGACCACGTGCGCTCCGACCTCGCCGAGCGCCTTCGCGGCGACCGGATCGCCCGTCACCACGACCACCCGCGCGACGAGCGCGCAGCTCAGAGCCGCCTCGACGGTGTCGCAGGCGATCGCCACGGCCAGCGCGGCCCGGTGCGGACCGGCCGCGGCCGACAGGCGGGTTTTGGCGGCGACCAGTGTCTTGACCGGGACGACGAGGGTCCAGCCGGAGCTCTCCGAAGCAGACATAGCCTTAAGCATCCCGTCTCGACATCCCCGGGAGCCAACCGGGAGACTTGGGACGCATCCCGCTCAGATGGAGGAGCCCATGAGACGCCCCGGATGGCCTTCGCGATTCTGGGTGGCCTTCGCCGTCGTGATCGTCAAGCCGATCTCGTGGCTCCTGGTCAAGAAGGACTGGCGTCGCGCCGACCGCCTCCCCAAGAGGGGCGGGATCATCATGGTGACCAACCACCTGTCGTGGCTGGACCCCATCCTCGTCGCGCACTTCCTCTACAACCACGACCGCTGGCCGGTGATCCTCGCCAAGTCGGGGCTCTTCTCGGTGCCGCTGGTCGGTCCCCTGGTGAGGGCGCTGCAGGCCATCCCGGTCTACCGGGGGAGCGCCGACGCGGCGCGCTCGCTGGAGGAGTCGCGGCGGCGGCTCGCCGCCGGGGCGTGCGTGATGTTCTACCCGGAGGGCACCTGCACCCGCGACCCCGAGTTCTGGCCGATGGAGGGCAAGACCGGCGCGGCCAGGCTCGCGCTGGCCACCGGCGCGACGGTGATCCCCGTCGCGCACTGGGGAGCGCAGGAGATCCTGCCGTACGGCGCCAAGAGGCCCCGGCTGCTGCCGCGCAAGACCTTCCGCGTGCAGACGGGGCCGCCGGTCGACCTGTCGAAGTACGCGGGGCACGAGGGCGAGCCCCTCTCCGCCGGCGTCCTGCGCGATGCGACCGCCGACATCATGGCGGCGATCACGGCCCAGCTGGCCGAGATCCGGGGGGAGAAGCCACCCGAGACGCCGTTCAAGCGGCCGTCCGACAACTGACTTCGGCGTACGGTGTTGACATCCTCCCCTCCCCGAAGGGAGGGGATTCCCACGGTCGCCCGTGAGAGTTCCCGATTCACCGCCGGTCGCCCGCCAGGAGAGATCCCTTGAGGTCCTACACCAGCCCCACAGGCGTTTCACCTCTCCGCCCTCAGGGCGGGAAGGACGTCGCCGGTCACACCCGTGGTGGCCCGGTCATCGCCGTCGCAGGACACGGCGCCGAACCGTACGGCACCGCGCCGCGCTCTCTCCCCCGCCCCGAGGCGGAGGTTTCCAGGCCCGAGGAGAACCGATGACCAAGGCGGCCGTATTCGGCACGGGCTCGTGGGGGACGACCTTCGGCATGATCCTCGCCGGGGCGGGCACCCGGACGACGCTGTGGGGCCGCAGGCCGGAGGTCGTCGAGGCGATCGACCGGCGGCACGAGAACCCCGACTACCTGCCGGGCGCGGTGCTGCCAGAGGCGATGCGCGCCACCACCGACCCCGCCGAGGCCCTCGACGGCGCCGACTTCGTGGTGCTCGCGGTGCCCTCCCAGACCCTGAGGCAGAACCTGACCAGCTGGAAGCCGCACCTGCCGCCCGACGCCGTGCTGGTCAGCCTGATGAAGGGCATCGAGCTGGGCACCACCAAGCGGATGAGCGAGGTGATCTGCGAGGTCGCCGAGGTGCCCCAGGAGCGGGTCGCGGTGGTGTCGGGGCCCAACCTGGCCGGTGAGATCGTCCGGGGCCAGCCCGCCGCCACCGTGGTCGCCTGCACCGACGAGCGGGCGATGGAGCGCCTCCAGGAGGCCTGCTACCTGCCGCCCTGGTTCCGCCCGTACACCAACCCCGACGTCATCGGGGTCGAGCTCGGCGGGGCCGTCAAGAACGTGATCGCCCTGGCGGTCGGCATCTCGGCGGGGATGGGACTCGGCGACAACGTCGGGGCGATGCTGATGACGCGCGGGCTGGCCGAGATCTCCCGGCTGGGCACGGTGCTCGGCGCGGACCCACACACCTTCGCGGGCCTCGCGGGCATGGGCGATCTGGTGGCGACCTGTACCTCCCCATTGTCCCGGAACCGTACTTTCGGTGAGAATCTGGGGCGAGGCATGACGCTGGCCGAGGTCATCGCCGCCACGAAACAGACCGCCGAGGGGGTCAAATCCTGCGAGTCGGTGCTCGAACTGGCCAGAAAACACGACGTGGAGATGCCGATCACCGAGGTGGTGGTGGCCGTCGTCCACGACGCAATGCCCCCCAGCGAGGCCGCGGTGCTGCTGATGTCGCGGACTCCCAAGCCGGAACGGTACGGCCTGTGAACAGACGGCGTGGTCGATGAACAGACGGATGCGCAGGCGCAAGGGCGAGAACACCCGGTCGGTGCACCTGCCCGCTTTTGAGACACCGCGGCAGACCCCTCTCGGCTCTCCCGTGTGGCGCAGTTCCGCGTGGGGCTTCGGCGACTCCGCCGAGTACGCCGAGGTGTTCGACGAGAAGGGTCCCGGTTACGCGTACGGCCGGATCGACAACCCGACCACCGCCGCCTTCGCCTCGGCGGTGGCCTCCCTGGAGGGCGCGGCGGCGCCCGAGGACGTGGCGGGGCAGGCGTTCGCCTCGGGGATGGCCGCCGTCAACGCCGTTCTGATGACCTTCCTGCGCGCGGGGGCGCACATCGTGGCTCCCACCCCGCTGTACGGCGGGACCCACTCGCTGATCACGAACGTGCTGGCCAGGTTCGGGGTCGGCGCCGACTTCGTCGGCTACGGGGACCTGGCCAGGGTGCAGGCGGCGATCAAACCCAACACGAAGATCATCTATGCGGAGACGCTGTCCAACCCCACCATGGCCGTCTCCGACATCCGGGGCCTCTACCGGATCGCCCGCGCCGCGGGGGCGCTGCTGGTGGTCGACTCCACCTTCGCCACCCCGATCGTGTGCCGCCCCCTCGAACACGGCGCCGACCTGGTCATCCACTCCGCGACCAAGTATCTCGGCGGCCACGACGACTGCGCCGGAGGCGTGACGGTGGGCCGCCCCGACCTGATCGCCCAGCTGCGCGAGGTCCGGATCGACACCGGCGGCTCCCTCTCTCCCGACGACGCGTTCCTGCTCCGCCGGGGGCTGGAGACCCTGCCGCTGCGGGTCCGCCGGATGTGCTCCACCGCGATGGTCTTCGCCGCCGCCGTGGCCAAGCACCCCGCCGTCCGCCGGGTCGACTACCCGGGGCTGCCGGGACACCCCGGCCACCAGCTCGCCAGGCACCTGTTCGACTCCGGTCCCGAGGGCACCAGGTACGGCGCCTGCGTGACGATCACCCCGCGCGGCGGCTACGACGCGGGGGTGGCCCTGGCCGACGCCCTCAAGCTCGTCTCGATCGCCACCTCCGCGGGGGGAACCCGTACCAAGGCCGCGCACGTGGCCTCGACCACCCACCGGAGGCCCGGTGAGGGAGCGGGGATCGACGCGGCGGCGGTCAGGTTCTCCATCGGGCTGGAGGACGCAGAGGATCTCATCATGGACGTGACCAAGGCACTCGACTCGTTACCCGCATCGGGTAGGTAGCGCGTCCAACAGCCGGATTGCCCCCTAACAGGGGGTACATTCGGTCATCATGAGTGAGCAGCACAAACCTCGACCGAGGGTGGCCGTCGTCTTCGGCGGTCGCAACTCCGAGCACGCCGTCTCCATTCTGGGAGCGGGAAGCGTGCTGGGGGTCATCGACAGGTCCAAGTACGACGTGGTCCCCATCGGGATCGCCCAGGACGGCCGGTGGGTGCTCGCCTCGGGGGAGCAGCGCTACGAGATCGAGAGCGGAGAGCTTCCCGCCGTCGATGCGGCGAGCGCGACGCTGGCACTGACGTCCGGCGGCGGCTCGCTGGTGGCGTACGACCCTGGCAGCATCCCCCTGGAGCTCGGCCAGGTCGACGTCGTCTTCCCCGTCATGCACGGCCCCTTCGCCGAGGATGGCACGATCCAAGGGCTGCTGGAGATGGCCGGGGTCCGCTACGTCGGCTCCGGGGTGCTGGCCAGCTCGGTCGGCATGGACAAGGGGTACATGAAGCTGGTCCTCGCCGCCGCCGGCCTGCCCGTCGGCCCGTACGTCACGATCCGTGACCGCGACTGGCGGACCGACAGGGGGCGGGTCCTCAAGGAGGTCCAGGAGCTCGGCTGGCCGGTCTTCGTCAAGCCCGCGCGAGCCGGGTCCAGCCAGGGCATCTCCAAGGCCGCCAATCTGGAGCAGTTGGAACAGGCCATCGAGTTCGCCCGCGAGCACGACCCCAAGGTGCTGGTCGAGGCCGCCGTCACGGGCCGCGAGATCGAGTGCGCGGTGCTGGAGTCGCCGGGCGACGAGGCGCCCAGGGCCAGCCTGCCCGGAGAGGTGCTGGTCCACGGAGACCACGAGTTCTTCGACTTCGAGGCCAAGTACATCGGCGATGACATGTCCCTGTCCGTGCCCGCCGACATCCCCCAGGAGACGGCCGAGGAGCTGCGGGCGATGGCCGTCCGCGCCTTCGAGGCGCTGGGCTGCGAGGGCCTGGCGCGGGTCGACTTCTTCTACACCCCCGACCGGCGGCTGATCGTCAACGAGATCAACACCATGCCGGGCTTCACCGCGATGTCGGTCGCGCCGCAGCTGTGGGCCGCCACCGGGGTGTCCTACGCCGAGCTGGTCGACCGGCTGATCCAGCTCGCGCTCGGACGCTCACCCGGTCTGCGGTAGGGCGCCCTTGATGGGGGCCGCGAGGTCGATCAGCACGTTCTGCGGGGTGTGCTCCCGCGCGATCGTCACCTCGACGTAGGCCTCCCTGCCGATCGCCGTGAACAGCGTCGGCCTGGCCGGGTCGGCGTACCACGCCACCCCGTCGATCTCGGGCACCTGGTCGGTCGGTGACATCGTCACCGGTCGCGGCACCCCGCAGCGCAGGGCGATGCGCGCCTCCCCCCACACGGCGACGTAGGGGGAGGCGGGGGTGGACTCCGCCCGGTCCGCGCCGTCGAGTTTCTGCGGGAGCCGCTCGGCGAGCGTCCGGCACGCGGCGGCGGCGGGTCCGTCGGGGGTCGGAGGCTCGACCCGGACGGCGCCGCCGCAGCCCACCAGGATCAGCAGGGCGCAGGCGCACCCCGCCCGGAGGGCGAACCGCAGTGGCATGTCACGTTCCAGACGGTCGGATGCGGACTCGGAGGCTCGGATGGGAGTCCGGGCAAGGCCTCGGTCCCGAGCGCGGCCTCGGACACGGACTCCGGTGTGGGCTCAGATGTGGACGATGGGACACGTCAGCGTACGCGTGATCCCCTCCACACCCTGAATCTGCGCCACCACGAGCTTCCCCAGCTCGTCGACGTTGCGGGCCTCGGCGCGCACGATCACGTCGTACGGCCCGGTGACGTCCTCGGCCTGCGTGACACCTGGGATGCCCGCGATCTCCGAGGCCACGTTGGCGGCCTTGCCGACCTCGGTCTGGATAAGGATGTAGGCCTGCACCATAACGACCTCCCGGGCGATTGGATCAGTGCCGAAGGGCCACCGTACCCTGTGATGAACGGGAGGTGTGTCATCACAGTCGGAGATCTCGGCGAATTCGGGGTTGTTGCACGTATTGCCGGACGTTTGCCACAAGGTAGGACCGTGTTGCTCGGCCCCGGGGACGACGCCGCGGTGGTGGGCGCTCCGGACGGGCGGGTCGTCGTGACGACCGACCTGTTGATTGAGGGTAGGCACTTCCGCCGCGATTGGTCCAGTGGCTACGACATCGGACGCAAGGCCGCGGCGCAGAATCTCTCCGACGTCGTGGCGATGGGGGCCGATCCCACCGGTCTCGTGGTCGGCCTCGGACTGCCCGCCGACGCAGCCGTCGGCTGGCTGGACGACCTCACGGACGGCTTCCGCGACGAGTGCGACCTCGTCGGCGCCAGCGTGGCGGGCGGCGACGTCACCCGCTGCGACCTCGTCGTGGTCGCCGTCACCGCCCTCGGCGACCTGGGCGGCCGGACACCGGTCACGCGGTCGGGAGCCCGTCCCGGTGACGTGGTCGCGTTCGCGGGCCGTCTCGGGCACGCCGCCGCGGGGCTCGCGCTGCTCCGCGCGGGCCTGGCCGGGCCGGTGGAGCTGATCGACGCCCACCGCCGCCCGCTTCCCCCCTACGCGCGAGGCCCGGAGGCCGCCGCGCTCGGCGCGACCGCCATGCTCGACGTGAGCGACGGCCTGCTCCAGGATCTGGGCCACGTGGCGGCCGCGGCGGGGGTCTCGCTCGTCCTCGACCCGGAGGCGTTCACCGTCCCACCGGCGATGCGGGAGGCCGCCCTGCTGCTCGGCGCCGATCCGATGGAGTGGGTGTTCTCCGGCGGCGAGGACCACGCGCTCGCCGCGACCTTCCCGGCTCACGTACGGCTCCCCGAGGGCTGGAACGTGGTGGGCCACGTCATCGAAGGGGAAGGTGTGCAGGTCAAGGGCCTCTCGCTCGATCGCGGAGGCTGGGATCACTTCCGGGAGTGATGCTTACCACCTCCTGTGATATTTGTGAAAATTGCGACAAACGGTTACCTAACTGGTATGAAGATGGGCGGTCGAGTTTCCCTTCGAGAAAGGGGCCGTATGGGCCGCCACGGGGCAAACGGGGAAGAGGCTTCCCTGAACCGGGGTAAACGCGGGCCGGAGTCCGCTCCGGAATCCGGTCGTGAGGACGAGCCGCTCGGGCGCCGGCTCCGTCCGGAGGAGTCGGTGGTCGCCGAGACCCGGACGGGTTTCCTGGGGTCGGGATGGACTTCGGAGTCCGAGCTGTCCGACACGTCCAAGGAGTCCACCGGGTTCGACCCGTGGCCCGAGGACGAGGAGAGGTCCGGCGGGCGGGTCAGGAAGACGTTGCTGACCGTCGCGGCGGTGGCCGTGGTGCTCGGCGGGACCGTGTTCGGCGTCCGGGCCCTGGCCGGGTCGCAGGGCCCCGCGGACTGCCCGCCCGCCGGTTGCGTAGCGGCGGCGTCGAACCAGCCGGTACCGGAGGCCGACGCCACCGAGCCCGCCGAGGAACCGGCGGAGGAGTTCGCCGAGGAACCGGCGCCGGACGACGAGACCTCGAAGACCGGCGACGAGACGCCGGAGCCGGGTGACGAGCGGGCGAGGTCCACCCCCGCCCCCGACCGCCCCTCCACCCGCGGGGGAGGCGGGGTCACCTCCACCCCCCGGCCCACACCGACGCGGAAGGCCACCCGCGCGCCCCTGGACACCGACGAGTCGTCACTCGCCGACGAGTCCGCCGACGAGGCCGAGCCCAGCCCCACCCCCGAGCCCCTCGTCGGCGGCGACCGGACACCGCCCACCGAGCAGCCCCTCAGCAGCGCCGAGCCCGATCCCGTGCCCAGCGAGACGACCTCCGGCGGGCCCCCGCTCGCGGGGGGCGCCGCGATCACGGTCGGCGCCGACGTCGTGAGCGACAGGTCGCGGACCTACACCGTCGAGCTCGTGGTCGTCGCGAAGGAAAGTGTCGAGAACCTGAAGGTGAGCGTGCCGGTCAGCGGGGAGGTCTCCTCGGTGAACGGAGCCGACTGGGAGCAGGTCGGCGACAACCTGGTCATCGAGTCCCCGGAGGGGCTGGGGGCCGGTGAGGAACTCGTCGTCACCTTCACCGCGAGCGGTGACGCGGAGGTCCCGGCGAGCTGCCGGAGCGACCAGGGAGAGTGCGCCGTCACCTGACCCGGGTGTCGCGTGCCGGAGCCGCCGGGGCCGTCGGGGAAGGCGCCTTGGTCCCGGGGAGCGGCGTCGGAGGCCGTCCGGAAGCGGCGGGAAAGCCGAGGGAGCGCTTCGCGGGCTGGAGCGGGGCTGGTTGGATGGGGAACATGACCGTTTTGACCCCCCCTCGCGTGCTGACCGTCGCCGGCTCCGACTCCGGAGGCGGCGCGGGTGTCCAGGCCGACCTGAAGACCATGCTGGCCCTCGGCGTGCACGGCATGAGTGTGATCGCCGCGGTGACCGCACAGAACTCGGTGGGCGTGCAGGGCTACTGGGAGCTTCCCCCGGAGGCGGTACGGGCCCAGCTCGACTCGGTGCTCGGTGACATCGGGGCCCAGGCGGTCAAGACCGGCATGCTCGCCTCACCGGTGCTGGTGGAGACCGTGGCGGAGGTCCTGGCGGGGCTGGACGTGCCCGTCGTGGTCGATCCCGTCGGGGTCTCCAAGCACGGCGACGCGCTCCTCGCCCCCGAGGCCGTGGAGACGGTGAGGTCACGCCTGCTGCCCACGGCCACGGTGGTCACCCCCAACCTGTGGGAAGTCCTGCAGCTCACCGGGGTGAAGGTCGAGGACGAGGCCGACCTGCGCCGTGCCGCCGACGCGATCCTGGAACTCGGGCCCGTGTGGGCGCTCATCAAGGGCGGCCACCTGCCGGGTGCCCCGGTCGACCTGCTGACCGACGGAACGCGGGAGTTCCGCTTCACCGCGGAGCGCCACGACAACCGGCACACCCACGGCACGGGCTGCACCCTGGCCTCCGCGATCGCCTCCCACCTCGCCCTCGGCGAGGACGTCCCGTCCGCGGTGGAGAAGGCGAAGGCGTACGTCACCGGCGCGATCGCGCACGGCTTCCCCCTGGGCGCGGGCATCGGCCCCGTGGACCACGCCTGGCGCCTGCGCGCCTCCTGACAGGGAACGGCCTCCCGAACGGAACGGTCTCCCCGCGGAACGGTCCCCTGGAAGGGGCGGTCTTCCGGAGGGAACCGAGGCCCGCCGGGAACGGCGAAGCCCGCCGCCCCATCGAGTGGGACGGCGGGCTTCGCGGAGGTCTGGCTAGCGGGTGACCTTGCCGGCCTTGATGCAGGAGGTGCACACGTTCAGCCGCTTCGGCGTGCCGTTGACCACTGCGCGCACGGGCTGGATGTTCGGGTTCCAGCGGCGGCGGGTGCGGCGGTGCGAGTGGGAGACGTTGTTGCCGAAGGTCGGCTTCTTAGCGCAAACGTCGCAGACGGAAGCCACGGTTCGCTCCTTATATCAGTCGAGAGGCTCGATCCGCCGCACTGGCGGCGGTCATCGGGCACGCCGGGACGACCGGCTGGCCACACGAGGATATCCGATGTCCGGCCCTGCACGCGAACGCGAGCCGCCGTGAACGGCCGAACGGGATAATCTCCGGAGGCAACCGTAGCGCATTCCGGGACACGCCACGGCGGGTCTCCTCCGGAAAACGGCGAGGGTGTCCGGCGGGAGGCGAGCGGGAGCCCGGAGAGCAGGAGGGCAGGAATGCTGCAGGTTCTCGACCCGCTCGCGGTGCGCAGGTGGTCGCGGCTGGCCGCCGAGACGCTGGGGAGGGCACGCGAGGAGATCGACGCGCTCAACGTCTTCCCCGTGCCCGACGGCGACACCGGCACCAACCTGCACCTGACCATGCTCTCCGCCGCCGAGGCGCTCGACGGGCTGCCCGACGACGCCGGGGCCGAGGCCACCTGGCGGGCGTTCGCGCAGGGGGCCCTGCTCGGCGCCCGCGGCAACTCGGGGGTGATCGTCAGCCAGGCGCTGCGCGGCCTCGCCGAGGTGCTCAGGGAGGCCGAGGGGCGCGGCGCCGATCTCGGGCGGGGCCTGGTCAGGGCCGCCGAGCTGGCCCGCGCCGCGGTGTCCAGGCCGGTCGAGGGCACGATCCTGAGCGTCCTGACGGCCGTGGCCGCGGCCGTGCGCGACGGGCGGGAGGATCTCGCCTCGGTCGCGAGGAGAGCGGCGGGGGAGGCGCGCTCCGCGCTGCGCCGCACCACCGAGCAGCTCGACGTGCTGGCCCGCGGCGGGGTGGTCGACGCGGGCGGCGCGGGCCTGACGATCATCCTGGAGAGCCTCGCCGCCGTCGTCACCGACTCCTACACCGGGCGGGTGGACATCCCCGCCCCGGCCCACCGGGTCGTCCCGGAGACCCCCGTCGCGGCCCAGGGGGGCGGGGACGGGCCCGGCTACGAGGTCATGTACCTGCTGGACGCCGGAGCCGAGGAGGTCGCCGCGCTGCGCGAGGAGCTCGACGCGCTCGGCGACTCACTGGTGATCGTGGGCGGGGACGGCCTGTGGAACGTCCACGTCCACACGGACGACGCGGGCGCGGCGATCGAGGCGGCCATGAGGCTGGGCCGCCCCCACCGGATCAAGGTGACGTACCTGGTCGGCTCGGACAGGACCCATCCGGCCGCGCGGGGGAGGGGCGTGGTGGCCGTGGCCGCGGGGCCCGCGCTGGCGGCGGTGTTCGAGGAGGCGGGGGCCGTGGTCGTCCGGCGCGAGCCCGGCTCCAGTCCTCCGCTGGCGGCGCTGCTCGCCGCCGTCCGCGAGGCCGGATCCGAGGTCGTGGTCCTGCCCAACGACAGCGGGACGCGCGAGGTCGCGGCCGCCGCCGCGGAGATCGCCAGGGAGGAGGGCCTGGTGGTCGGCGTCATCCCGACCAGGGCCTCGGTGCAGGGCCTGTCGGCCCTGGCCGTCCACGACCCGCTGCGCCGCTTCGACGACGACGTGGTGGCCATGACCGAGGCCGCCGCGCACACCCGCCACGGGCACGTCTGGGTGGCCGACCGCGAGGTCATGACGAGCGCGGGCCTCACCGCGCCCGGCGACGTCCTGGGAGTGGTCGACGGCGACGCCGCGCTGATCGGCACGGACCTGCGGGAGGTCGCGCTGGAGGTCGTACGCCGCATGGTCTCCTCCAGCAGCGAGCTGGTGACCGTCCTGGAGGGCGCCGACGCCCCCGAGGGGCTCGCCCGCGCTGTACACGACCATCTGGCCGAGACCAGGCCGGACATCGAGGTGGTCCGGTACGAGGGCGGCCAGGGCGGCTACCCGCTGCTGATCGGCGTGGAATGAGCCGGTCCCGGGCGGCCGGGTAGGTCGTGGCGGGTGAATTCTGTCGCCGCGGCACGGTAGAAAACGGGGGTGACGAGCTTCGACGAGCCGCTGACGAAGGCGCTTGACCCCAAGACGGCCAAGCTGCTGGAGAGCGTTCTCGACCTGCGCGCCGTCGGCGATCTGCTGCGGCACTACCCGCGGCGCTACGCCGAGCGGGGCGAGCTGACCGACCTCGACGACCTGCAGGTCGACGACCACGTCACCGTGGTGGGCGAGGTCACCAGGGCCATGCGCAGGCCGATGCGCAACAAGGGCGGCACCTGGCTGGAGGTCGAGGTCGTCGACGCCCGGGGCAGCAAGATCTACCTGTCGTTCTTCGGGAAGACCTCCCACATCGCGGAGACGCGGCTGAAGCCGGGCAGGCGCGGCATGTTCGCCGGGAAGGTCGGCGCCTTCGGCCAGGGCGAGAAACGCAAGTGGCAGCTCTCCCACCCCGAGTTCGAGATGATCGAGGAGAGCGAGACGGGCGCCGAGGAGTTCGCCGCCGCGCTCGTGCCGATCTACCCGGCGGGCAAGGACGTGACGCCCTGGGCCATCCGCAGGGCTCTGGGCGTCGTCCTCGACACGATGGGCGAGCTCGACGACTCGCTCCCCGCGGAGCTGCGCGCCCGGCACGGGCTCCCCGGCCTGTCCGACGCGCTGCTGGCGATCCACCGCCCGCGCGACCACGCCGACGTGGCCAGGGCGCGCAAGCGGCTCAGGTTCGACGAGGCGTTCCTGCTCCAGGCGGTGCTGCTGCAGCGCCGGATGGCCGCGGCCTCCTGGCCCGCCACGCCCCGGCCCGCGATCTCCGGCGGGCTGCTCGCCGACTTCGACGGACGGCTGCCGTTCGAGCTCACCGAGGGGCAGCGCGACGTGGGCGAGGAGATCGCGGCGGACCTGGCCCTGCCCCACCCCATGCACCGGCTGCTCCAGGGCGAGGTCGGCGCGGGCAAGACCATCGTCGCGCTCCGGGCGATGCTCCAGGTGGTCGACGCCGGGGGGCAGGCCGTGCTGCTGGCCCCCACCGAGGTGCTCGCCCAGCAGCACCACCGGTCGATCTCGGCCATGCTCGGAGACCTGGCCACCGGCGGCATGTTCGGCGGCACCGTGGTCGCCCTGCTGACCGGCTCGCTGGGCGCCGCGGCCCGCCGCTCGGCCATGCTCGACGCGGCCTCGGGCGCGGCGGGCATCGTCGTCGGCACCCACGCGGTCCTGCAGGAGCGCGTCCAGTTCGCCGACCTCGGCCTGGTCGTGGTCGACGAGCAGCACCGGTTCGGCGTCGAGCAGCGTGACGCGCTCCGCGAGAAGGCCGGGGGCGGCCGGCCGCACGTGCTCGTCATGACCGCCACGCCCATCCCCCGCACCGTCGCCATGACGGTCTTCGGCGACCTCACGGTCTCCACGCTCTCCCAGCTGCCCTCGGGCCGTGCCCCGATCACCACGCACGTGGTTCCCGCCGCGGAGAAGCCGCACTTCCTCGACCGGGCCTGGACACGGCTGCGCGAGGAGATCGAGCTGGGCCGCCAGGCCTACGTCGTGTGCCCGCGCATCGGTGACCTGGAGGGAGACGAGGGCGACATGTCGAAGGCCGACGACGAGCGCAGGCCGCCGCTGGCGGTGCTCGACGTGGCCGAGACGCTCTCGCAGGGGCCGCTGCACGGGCTCCGTACGGAGGTGCTCCACGGCAAGCTCCCGCCGGAGGAGAAGGAGGCGGTGATGAAGGCCTTCACCAGGGGGGAGATCGACGTGCTGGTGGCGACCACGGTCATCGAGGTCGGCGTCGACGTCCCCAACTCCTCGGTCATGGTGATCATGGACGCCGACCGGTTCGGCGTCTCCCAGCTCCACCAGCTCCGCGGCCGGGTCGGGCGCGGCGGGCTGCCCGGTCTGTGCCTGCTGGTGACCGACTCCCCGGGGGGCACGCCGGCCAGGGCGCGGCTCGACGCCGTGGCGGCCACCCTGGACGGCTTCGAGCTGTCCCGTGTCGACCTGGAACAGCGCAGGGAGGGTGATGTGCTCGGTGTGGCCCAGTCGGGGCGCAGATCGTCGCTGAAGATGCTCAGGCTCCTCCGCGACGAGGACGTCATCCACGCCGCGCGCCTGGACGCCGAGGCGATGCTGGAGGCCGACCCCGAGCTGGCGGGGCATCCCGTGCTCCGTGCGGAGATCGACAGGCTCCTCGCGGACGAGCGCGCGGAATACCTGGAGAAGGCCTGAGGGCGCCGGGTGGCGGTGGCGTGTCCGGGATTTCCTCGGGGCCTCCGGGGCTTTGGGGGCCTCCGGGGTCTTGAGGGCCCGGGGCCCAACTGCGGGGACGGCCTCCCCCCGAATGCCGTCCCCGCTTGGGCCCACTCCCGGGTCAGGTGCCGAGAGCACCGGCGTGCGGAAGGGCTCACGATCACGCCGGTCGGCCTCCCCCTGGGTCACTTGGAGGCCGCAGGAATCATCATGCAAGGGACGGGCACCGGACGGAACGACCCTTACGCTTTCGTCGCCACTCCTTGCCCACTCTTGACCTAGATCACCTACCAGGACCCTTTTGACCTGCGGTTATGTGATGCGTCGCGACACGCCGGGCTGCGCACGACGCCCCCGGGGGCGGGAGCGGGAACGATGGCGCGAACGTCACTGAGAGGATGACCGGGTGAGCCGAGTCATCGCGGGAAGCGCAGGAGGACGGCGGCTGGCCGTGCCGCCGGGGCGGGGAACCCGCCCCACCAGCGACCGGGCCAGGGAGGGGATCTTCTCCACCGTGGGGTCGCTGATCGGCCCGCTGGAGGGGTGCCGGGTGCTCGACCTCTACGCGGGGTCGGGGGCGCTCGGGCTCGAGGCGCTCTCGCGGGGGGCCGATCACGCGCTTCTCGTGGAGTCGGACGCCAGGGCGGTCCGGACGATCAGGCAGAACGTCGCCTCGCTGGGACTGCCGGGGGCCGAGGTCGCCGCCGACAGGGTGGAGCGGCTGCTGGCCAGGGGCCCGGGAGGCGCCGGGGACGCGAGGGCCGCCGGGGACGCAGAGCGCGCGGAAGACGCCGGGAGGCCGTACGACCTCGTCCTCGCCGACCCGCCGTACGCGGTGGGCGCCGAGGAGGTGGAGACGGTGCTCGGGCTGCTGCGCGACCGGGGCTGGCTGGCCGAGGACGCGCTGGTCGCGGTGGAGCGGGAGAGCAGGGGGAAGGGTCTGGTCTGGCCCTCGGGGTACGAAGAGGAGAGGGTCCGTCGTTACGGCGAAGCGTCCGTTTGGTACGGTCGCGCCGCCGGGAATCCTTAGAGCAGGGGGTCCACCTTGCGTCGCGTTGTCTGTCCGGGATCGTTCGATCCCGTCACGAACGGTCATCTGGACATCATCGGCCGGGCTTCCCGGCAGTACGACGAGGTCGTCGTGGCGGTGCTGATCAACATCGAGAAGAAGAGCCTGTTCACGGTGGAGGAGCGCATCCAGACGCTCCAGACCGTCACCAAGGAGTACGGGAACGTCCGCGTGGACAAGTTCCACGGCCTCCTGGTCGACTACTGCAGGCAGCAGGAGATCCCCGCCATCGTGAAGGGTCTGCGCGCGGTCAGCGACTTCGACTACGAGCTGCAGATGGCGCAGCTCAACTACCGGATGTCCGGGGTGGAGACCCTGTTCATGGCCACCGGGCCCGAGGTCTCCTTCCTGTCGTCCAGCCGCATCAAGGAGATCGTCAAGTACGGTGGGAACGTGGCCGGGCTGGTACCTGATCTTGTGCAGGAACTCCTGGTCGAACGGCTCAGGGGCTAGGCCCTGCTATTCTCTTATTTCGGCCTTGCACGACGGCGATGATGCGCCATGCCTAATGAGAGCGAAATGACTCAGCACCTTGACCCCCGCGCCCCATGGGTGATCTCAACCCATGACCTTGGGCGGCGACCAGGGTCGATGCGCCGGATGAATCTCTCTCTCCCGGCACCGGCGAGCATCGGCGTCGACATGATCGGCGTCCCCAAGGACGCCGACGTCGAGCTGGACATCCGGCTTGAGGCGGTCATGGAGGGTGTGCTCGTCACGGGCACTGCGCGAGCCCCGCTGCGGGGGGAGTGCGCACGCTGCCTGGAACCGGTCATCTCACAAACCGAGGTGGACTTCCAGGAGCTGTTCTTCTACTCGGCAGAGGATGCTGCCGAGAGTGACTCGCTTCTCAACGGTGAACTTCTCGACCTCGAACCCGTGTTTCGCGACGCGGTTGTGCTCACACTGCCGTTGAGCCCGGTCTGCAGTGAAGACTGCGCCGGGCTCTGCGTGAAGTGTGGGGTCAGGCTGGCCGATGCCGAGCCTGACCACGGCCACGAGGTGATCGACGCCCGCTGGGCAAAGCTGCAGGGTCTGGTTCCGGAACATAACAACGATCAGGAGAGCTGACGTGGCTGTCCCCAAGCGCAAGATGTCGCGGAGCAATACTCGCTCCCGCAGGTCGCAGTGGAAGGCCGCCGCGGTTTCGCTCGTGAGCTGCCCCCAGTGCCGCTCGCCGAAGCGTCCGCACGTGGCGTGTCCGACCTGCGGCACTTACAACCGCCGTCAGGTGATCGAGCCCTCCGCCTGATCGCATTCTGACCGACGGATGCCGGCCGGGTCCTCCACGGGCCCCGGTCGGCGTCACCGTCTGCACCCCCTGCGATGGCGGTCCGCCCGCGGCTGTGGTGGACGCCGGAGTTCGCGGTAGAACGCGTGCCCCCGGCGCCCACCACATCTTCGGGCATCTTTGGTTCCTTCCTTCGCCATCGCGCATTCGCTGAGAGAACGTGCGAGGAGAAGCCGTGGGTACAAGCGTCAAGCCGGTAGCCGTCGAGTTCGTCAAGGAAGAGCTGGAGCGCGTCCTTCTGGTGCGCCTCGACGTCGCCATCCTGGAGCGGGCCCTGACGCACCGCTCCTACGCGTACGAGAACGGCGGCCTGCCGACCAACGAGCGCCTGGAGTTCCTCGGCGACTCGGTGCTGGGCCTGGTCGTCACCGACACCCTCTACCGCAACCACCCGGACCTGCCCGAGGGGCAGCTGGCCAAGCTCAGGGCCGCGGTGGTCAACATGCGCGCCCTCGCCGACGTGGCCCGCTCGCTGGGCCTGGGCCGCTTCCTGCGGCTCGGCCGGGGCGAGGAGGGGACCGGGGGGCGCGACAAGTCCTCGATCCTCGCCGACACCCTTGAGGCGCTCATCGGCGCGGTTTACGTGAACAGGGGCCTGGACGAGGCGTTCCGCGTCGTCCACCTGCTCTTCGACCCCCTCATCACCCGTTCCGCCTCGCTCGGCGCCGGGCTCGACTGGAAGACCTCCCTGCAGGAGCTCACCGCGTCCGAGTCGCTGGGCGTGCCCGAATACCATGTCGAGGAGAGCGGTCCCGACCACGCCAAGTCCTTCACCGCGGTCGTCCGCGTCGGCGGCGAGGCGTACGGTTCGGGGTCCGGGCGCTCGAAGAAGGAAGCCGAGCAGCAGGCCGCCGAGGCCGCCTGGAACCGCATCCGCGAAGACCGCGAGAGGCGCGAGGCCAGCTGACCGGCTGAGCCGTCGCCCGAGGAGGGACGCATGCCCGAGCTGCCCGAGGTCGAGGTGGTACGCCGCGGCCTGGAGCGTTGGGTCTCCGGCCGGGTCGTCGCCCACGCCGAGGTGCTCCACCCGAGGGCGATCAGGCGGCACGTCCCCGGCGCCACGGAGTTCTCCGCCCGGCTGAAGGGCCGCACGGTCGGTCCCGCCGAGCGCAGGGGCAAATACCTCTGGCTGCCCTTGGACGGCTCCGACGCGATCCTGGCCCACCTCGGGATGAGCGGCCAGCTGCTGGTCGTGGAGCCGGACTCGGAGCCGGAGAGGCACCTGCGCGTCCGGATCGGCTTCACCGACGGCGGTCCCGAGCTGCGCTTCGTCGACCAGCGGACCTTCGGCCACGTGCTGGTGACCGGCATGACGCACGCCGGCGGCCGCGATGTGCCCGAGCCGATCGCGCACATCGCGGCCGACCCGTTCGAGGAGCACTTCGACGACGACGGGTTCGCCCACCGGCTGCGCGCCCGGCAGACCGAGGTCAAGCGGGCACTCCTGGACCAGTCGCTGATCAGCGGTGTCGGCAACATCTACGCCGACGAGGCCCTCTGGCGGGCCAGGCTGCACGGCGCCCGCCCCACCGCGATGCTGACCGGTCCGAAGGTGGCCGAGCTGCTGGCCGCCGCCCGGGGGGTGATGGCCGCCGCCCTGTCCGAGGGCGGCACATCCTTCGACAGTCTTTACGTGAATGTCAATGGGGAGAGCGGTTACTTCGACCGCTCCCTCGCGGTTTACGGTCGGCGCGACGAGCCCTGCTCCCGGTGCGGCGCCCCGATCATCCGCGAATCGTTCATGAACCGTTCCTCCTACAGTTGCCCCCGCTGCCAGCCCCGGCCGACAGGTGGCGCGGCATGACGGAGGTGCGGCTGACGGCCTGGGTCAGAGGCCACGTGCAGGGGGTGGGTTTCCGCTGGTGGACGCGTGCCAGGGCGCTCGAACTCGGCCTGGCCGGGTGGGCGCGCAACACCCAGGACGGCCGGGTCGAGGTGGTCGCGCAGGGTCCTGAGAAGTCGTGCGCGATGCTGCTTGAGCTGCTCAGAAGTGGACGAACACCCGGCCGAGTCGATGGAGTCGTCGAACGCTGGAGCGAAACCAAAGGCAGTGTCGAGGGTTTTGTCGAGCGCTGACCACTTCCCCAAACCGCCCAAAATAAGGTATAGTTGACTGTCGAGAGTGCCTACTGGTGCATCCACCCGGAGCGTTCAACTTGACCGCCTCCCTCACCGGTGCGACTCTTGATAAAGAACCACGCGCACCCCTCCCGCGGCAAAGAAGTGCGCGAACCAGTCTGGTCACTCAGCGTGGAGGACCCTTTACTATGGCGAAGGCTCTACTCGGCCACGTCGGCGGTCCCGACCCTCGTATGGTCTCGGAAATGCGTCGCCTCCAGCAGCGCATCCGTGATCTCGAGGGAGAGCTCACCCGGCTCCAGGCCCAGAACGACGAACTCGCGGCCGGCACCCGCGACGAGGAGTTCAACCGTCTGCAGGATCGCGAGCCGGCTCTCACCTAACGGGGCCGGGACGTAACACACTGTCCAGGGACGCCTCGTCGGGGCGTCCCTTGTCATATCGATACGCACGTCACATCCGTCACGTGCGTCCAATGTGTCGTGCCAGGAAGGCCAGCTGCTCGGGTAAGACCCTGCGGCGGTACGCCGTGTCCTGGCACCCATCGGTGATTCCCCCTTCCGCCGTGGCGCCCAGTGCCTTCAGGCCCTTCAGCATGGTCTGGGTCTGCCGGGCCCATGCGTCGCGTTCGCCACATCCCAGCCAGACCGGGATGCTCACGAGCTCGCGCAGCGGCGCCTGCGCCGCGCTCACCGTCGGCGACGCCGCGACCACCGCCCCCACCTGCTCGGGGCCCAGCTCCGCGGCCAGTCTCAGCGCCCCGGCGCCGCCCGACGACCAGCCCATCAGCCCGATCTTCGTGGTGTCCATCCCGTTCATGTTCAGATAGGGCAGCAGCGTGCCCGGAATGTCGGCGGAGGGCCAGTCGTCGATGGAGGCCACCGCGAAGCGCCCGCCCCCCGCGGCCAGATAGCGGTCGACCGCGTAGACGTCGAACGGCGTGCGCGCGTCGCCCGCGGCCCCGTGAAGCATGATCACCACGGGCAGCCCGTCCCCCGCCCCCGGCGGCAGTCCGACGATCACGCGCCGCCGGTCGACCCGGCTCCGCTGGAGCGTTCCCGGAGAGGTCACCGGAGGCTCGGGGACCGCGCCGCAGACGATCTGGGCGTACGCGTCCCGGATGCCGTCGGGCCCGGCGGCCAGAGCGGCGCCACCGAGGCCGAGCGCGGCCAGCCCGCCGCCCACGAGGAAGGCGCGTCTCCTGAGAAGACTTCTGCCGCCCGATGGGTGTGATGGAGCTCCGTCCCCACCGCGTTCCGCGTCCATGCAGGGCACCATAGGCCGTGCGCGGGCGGGCGCGGGTGAAGAACGGTAGTCTTCCCGCGTGACCGAAGCCATGGGCTGACAAGGGAAGACGCGTTCACCGGCGCCCGGGACGCGGCGCGTGACACGCCGGTCGGCGCGGCCGCGCCGTGGATGGGGGGTTTCGTTGTATCTCAAGACCCTTACCCTGCGCGGGTTCAAATCCTTCGCCTCGGCCACCACGCTCCGGTTCGAGCCGGGCATCACCGCCGTCGTCGGTCCCAACGGCTCCGGCAAGTCCAACGTGGTCGACGCCCTGGCCTGGGTCATGGGCGAGCACAGCGCCAAGTCGCTGCGCGGCGGCAAGATGGAGGACGTCATCTTCGCCGGCACCTCCTCGCGGGCCCCGCTGGGACGCGCCGAGGTCACGCTGACCATCGACAACACCGACGGCATGCTCCCGATCGACTACACCGAGGTGACGATCAGCCGCCTGATGTTCCGGGCGGGCCAGAGCGAGTACGCCATCAACGGCGACACCTGCCGCCTGCTCGACATCCAGGAGCTCCTGTCCGACTCCGGCATCGGCCGCGAGATGCACGTCATCGTCGGGCAGGGCCAGCTCGACCAGGTGCTGCACGCTGGGCCCGAGGAGCGCAGGGCGTTCATCGAGGAGGCCGCGGGCGTCCTGAAGCACCGCAAGCGCAAGGAGAAGGCGCTGCGGAAGCTCGACGCCATGCAGGCCAACATGACGCGGGTCCAGGACCTCACCACCGAGCTGCGCCGCCAGCTCAAACCGCTGGGCCGCCAGGCCGAGATCGCCCGTAAGGCCGCCGTCATCCAGGCCGACCTGCGTGACGCCAGGCTCCGGCTGCTCGCCGACGACGTGCTCACCCTGCGGACCACCCTGGAACGGGAGATGGCCGACGAGGCGGCCGTCCTCACCCGCCGCGCCGCGGTGGAGACCGAGCTGGAGCAGAGCCAGGTCGCCGAGTCCGAGCTGGAGACCGCCGAGGCCGAGGCCCAGCCGCGCCTGGCCGCCGCACAGGAGACGTTCTTTCGCCTCTCCTCCCTTCGCGAGCGTCTCAGGGGCCTGGCCGGGCTCGCCGCCGAGCGGCACCGGCACGCCACCGACACCGCGGTGGAGCGGCGCGGGCGCGACCCCGAGGACTTCGAGCGCGAGGCCGAGGAGGTCCGCGAGCAGGAGCGGGTCCTGGCCGAGCTGCTCGAAGGGGAGCGGGAGTCGCTCGCCGGAGCGGTGGCCCGGCGCGCCGAGACCGAGGCCGCGCTCGCCGCCGAGGAGCGACGGCTGGCCGCGGAGGCCAGGGCCGCCGCCGACCGGCGCGAGGGCCTGGCCAGGCTCAGAGGGCAGGCCGGGGCGGCGCGCAGCCGGGCGGGGGCCGCCGAGGAGGAGATCGGCAGGCTGCGGCGCTCGCTGGAGGAGGCCGAGCAGCGCGCCGAGGAGGCCCAGGCCGAACACGACGGCCAGGAGCGTGCCGAGCCGTCCGCAGATCCCGCCCTCGCCGAGGAGCTGGAGATCGCCCTGGAGACGGTCGAGCAGGCCAGGGAGTCCGTCGAGTCGGCCAGAACCGTGGTCGAGGAGGCCAAGGCGGCCGTCGCGGGCCCGAACTCCGCGCTCGGCGCCGCCAGGGCCGCCCTCGCCGCCGCCCGAAAGGCCGACCAGCAGGCGCAGCGCCAGGTGGCCGCGCTCGAGGCCAGGTTCGAGGCGCTGGAGATGGGCCTGGCCGGTGGTGCCGACGGCGCCGCCGCGCTGCTCGCCGCCGACCTGGCCGGGGTGCTCGGCCCGGTGGCGACCATGCTGTCCGTGCGGCCCGGTGCCGAGGTGGCCGTCGCCGCCGTGCTCGGGGCCGCGGCCGAGGCCGTCGCCGTCGAGTCGCTGCAGAGCGCCGCCGACGCCATCGAGTTCCTCAGGGGCCACGACGGTGGCCACGCCACCCTCGTCATCGCCTCGGGCGGGGCGGGTTCGCCGGGTTCGCCGGGTTCGCCGGGCGAGGTGCCGCTGGCCGGGGCCGAGTGGGCGATCGACCTGGTCACGGTCTCCGCGGAGCTGCGGGCCGCCGCCGCCCACCTGCTCGCGGACGTGCTCGTCGTGGACGACCTGGCGACCGCGAGGAAGGCGGTCGAGCAGCGCCCCGGGCTGCGGGCCGTCACCCGATCCGGCGACCTGCTGGGTGCCCACGCGGCCAAGGGGGGTTCGGCGGGCGGCACCTCCGCGCTGCAGATGCGGGCCGCCCTCGACGAGGCCGCCGCCGACCTGGCCGAGGCCAGGGTCGCCGCCGAGCTGGCGGGAACGGAGCTGGAGGAGACCGCCGAGGCCGAGGCGGAGGCGCAGCTCGCGGTCGAGACCGCCCAGGCGCGGGTCGCCGAGGCACAGACGGGTGTGCAGAACGCGCAGGCCGGGGTCAACGCGGCCCAGGCCGCCCTAGATCGGGTCAGGGCCAGGCAGCGCGACGCGGACCAGAGGGTCGCCGCGGTGGCGAAGCGGCTCGCCCAGCTGGGCGCCGCCGCCAAGGCCGCCCACGACGAGTGCGAGCGCCTGGCCAGGGGCGTACGGGCCGCCGAGGAGGCGCGCGACCGCGACGCGGCCGGTCTCGCCGAGCTGGAGGAGCGGCTCGCCGCGGCCGTCGGCGCCGAGGAGCTGGAGACCGAGCCCACCACCGACCTCCGCGACGAGCTCGCCGAGATCTGCGCGGCGGCCAGGCAGGACGAGATGGAGGTCCGCCTCGCCGTACGGACGGCCGAGGAGCGGGTCAGGGGCATCGAGGGCAGGGCCGACGAGCTGACGCGCGCCGCCGAGCGTGAGCGCGAGGAGCGTTCCAGAGCGGCCGAGCGCCGCGAGTGGCGGCGCAGGCAGGCCCGGACGGCCCAGGCGGTCGTCCGGGGCGCCGAGCTGGCGCTGCGCGCGCTGGAGACCTCCCTGGAGGTCGCCGCCGGCGAGCGTGACGAGGCCGAGCGGGCGCGCGGGCAGATCGACGCCTCTCTCAAGGCGGTCAGGATCCGGGTCCGGGAGCTCTCCGGCGAGCTGGACAAGCTGGTCAACCGGGCACACGGCAGCGAGGTGGCCCGTACCGAGCAGCGGCTCCGCCTGGAGCAGCTGGAGGGGCGGGCGGTGGAGGAGTACGGCGTCGAGGCCGACACCCTCATCGCCGAGTACGGCCCCGACGAGCCGATCCCGACGGCCGACGGCGAGCCCGTCCCCTACGACCGCGACGAGCAGCTCAAGCGGGCCAGGGCGGCCGATCGCCAGATGGCCCAGCTCGGCAAGGTCAACCCGCTCGCGCTCGAGGAGTTCGCGGCGCTCGAGGAGCGGCACTCGTTCCTCACCTCGCAGCTGGAGGACCTCAAGAAGACCCGCCGCGACCTGCTGCTGGTGGTCAAGGAGGTCGACGACCGGGTCGAGCAGGTCTTCGGCGCGGCCTTCGCGGACGTGGCCCGCGAGTTCGAGACGATCTTCACGCGGGTGTTCCCCGGCGGCGAGGGCAGGCTCCTGCTCACCGACCCCGAGAACATGCTGACCACCGGTGTCGAGGTCGAGGCCCGGCCGCCGGGCAAGAAGGTCAAGCGGCTGTCGCTGCTGTCGGGCGGCGAGCGGTCGCTGACCGCGGTGGCGTTCCTCGTGTCCATTTTCAAGGCGCGCCCCTCGCCGTTCTACGTGATGGACGAGGTCGAGGCCGCGCTGGACGACACCAACACCCAGCGCCTGCTGACCCTCTTCGAGGAGCTCAGGCAGACCTCGCAGATCATCATCATCACCCACCAGAAGCGCACCATGGAGATCGCCGACGCGCTGTACGGCGTGTCGATGCGCGGGGACGGCGTCACCCAGGTGATCAGCCAGCGCCTGAGGGAACACGAGTCCGTCTGAGCCATCCGTCGGAGTCGTCGGGGGAGACGGGTGTCCGCGCCGTTCTCGGGTGAGGCGGTTCTCCGGGGGAGGCGGCGGCGAGCGCGTGTCCGGGGGGTCGAGTGGTGACCGTCGGTGAAGGATCGCGAGGCCGTCGGGAGCACCGGGGTGTCGGAGCATCCCGGGGCGTCTGGAAAACTGTGGTCTTGTGGAAGCCTATCTCGGCATAATCGCGATCATCGTCGTCATCGCCGTGCTGGCGGCCGGCGGCATGCTCCTGCTGTTCAGGTCGGGGGGCAAGACCGCGCCGCCGCGGGTCGAACCGCCCGAGGCGCCGTCGATCCCCGAGGAGACGAGGGCCCCTGGCCGGGGCTCGGTCGTGGACGACGACGCGACGACGACCACCGTGCCGCCGCCGGCCAAGCCGGTCGAGCCCGTCGAGGTCACCGTCGTCGCCCCGGTGATCGAGGTTCCGCCGCCGTCCGCCGGACGGATGGTGCGGCTCCGCGCCCGCCTGGCCCGGTCACAGAGCACGCTGGGCAAGGGGCTCCTGGAGCTGCTCTCCCGCGACCGTCTCGACGACGACGCCTGGGACGAGATCGAGGAGACCCTGATCACCGCCGACGTCGGCGTGACGCCGACCCGGGCGATGGTCGACGAGCTGCGCACCCGGGTGAAGGTGCTGGGCAGCCGGACGCCTGAGGAGGCGCGCGCCCTGCTCAGGGAGCAGCTGCTCGTCCAGATCGGCGTCGACATGGACCGCACGCTGCACGTCACGCCGCACGGCGAGCGCCCCGCGGTGGTCCTCGTGGTCGGCGTCAACGGCACCGGCAAGACCACCACCACCGGCAAGCTGGCGCGCGTCCTCATCGGCGACGGTGGCAAGGTCGTGCTGGGCGCCGCCGACACCTTCCGCGCCGCCGCCGCCGACCAGCTGCAGACCTGGGGAGACCGTGTCGGGGCCGCGGTCGTACGCGGCCCCGAGGGCGGCGACCCCGCCTCGGTGGCCTTCGACGCCGTCGCCGAGGGCATCAGGGAGAAGGCCGACGTGGTGATCGTCGACACCGCCGGGCGGCTGCACACCAAGACCGGCCTGATGGACGAGCTCGGCAAGGTCAAGCGCGTCATCGAGAAGAAGGCCACGGTCGATGAGGTCCTGCTCGTCCTCGACGCCACCACGGGTCAGAACGGCATGCGCCAGGCCCAGGTGTTCGCCGAGGTCGTCAACATCACCGGCATCGCCCTGACCAAGCTCGACGGCACCGCCAAGGGCGGCATCATCATCTCCGTCCAGCGCGAGCTGGGCGTCCCGGTCAAGCTGGTCGGCCTCGGTGAGGGGCCCGACGACCTGGCCCCGTTCGACCCCGAGGTCTTCGTGGACGCGCTCCTCGGAGACTGAGTCCCGCTCCCTCCGTTCCCCTCGCCTCGCCCCGCCGTCATCGGCCGGGGCGTCGGCGTGGGTGGGGGCATCGCTCCGGTGCGCCTGGACGGCGTTCTGGGCGTTCCCGGACGGAACGGACGGAACGGGTGGGGCGGGTCAGCGTTGGGACAGGGTGCCGATGGGGATGACCAGCGGGGTGCCGGCCACCGGGTCCTCGATGACCTTGGCGTCCAGCTCGAAGACCTCCGCCAGCAGGGCCTCGGTGAGCACCTCGGCCGGAGGTCCCGCGGCGACGACCCTGCCGTCCCGCATGGCCACCAGGCGGTCGGCGTAGCGGGCGGCGAGGTTCAGGTCGTGCAGGACCATCACCACGGTGCGGTCCAGCTCCCTGTGGAGCCTGCGTACCAGCTCCAGCACCTCGACCTGGTGGGCCAGGTCGAGGAAGGTCGTCGGCTCGTCGAGCAGCAGCAGGTCGGTGCCCTGGGCGAGGGCCATGGAGATCCACGCCCGTTGCCGCTGCCCGCCGGACAGCTCGTCCAGCGGGCGGTCGCCCAGATCGAGCAGGCCGGTCATGGCCAGGGCCTCGGCGACCGTGGACTCGTCGTCGGAGGACCACTGGCGGTACCAGGTCTGGTGCGGGTGCCGTCCCCTGGCGACCAGGTCGGCGACGGTCAGTCCCTCGGGCGCCGAGGGGGCCTGCGGCAGCACGCCCAGGATCCTGGCGACCTCCTTGGAGGGCATCTTGTCGATGCGCTTGCCGTCGAGCAGCACCTCGCCACCTGAGGGCTTGAGCAGCCGCCCCATGGCGCGCAGCAGCGTGGACTTGCCGCACCCGTTCGGGCCGATGATCGTGGTCACCGTCCCGGCCTCGATCCCGAGATCGAGACCGTCGACGACGACGCGATCCCCGTATCCCAGCCTGACGTTGACGGCTTGCAGTCTCACTGGCGGGCCTCTCTGCGCACACGGATGAGGAGATAGATCAGGTAGGGGGCGCCGAGGACCGCGGTGACCACGCCCACCGGCAGCTCGTCCGGGGTGAACGCGGTCCGGGCGACCAGGTCGGCACCGGTGGTGAGGACCGCGCCCACGAGGGCCGAGACGACCAGCGGGGGCTGCGCCACCCCCGCCAGGCGCAGCGCGATCTGCGGGGCGGCCAGGGCGACGAACGCGATCGGCCCGGCCGAGGCGGTCGCCGTCGCCGCGAGCAGCACGGCCGCGAGGATCATCACGCCCCTGGCGAGGTTCATCCGTACGCCCAGGCCGGTCACGGTGTCGTCGCCGAAGCGCAGCGCGCCGAGCGAGCGGGTGCCGAGCAGCGTCGCCGGGACGAGGACGGCGAGCGCGATCGCGACCGGCACCACGTGCTCCCAGCCCCGGCCGTGCAGCGATCCGCTGATCCAGACCATGGCCCGGCTGCTGTCGTTGACGTCGCCGACGGTCAGCAGCCAGTACTTGAGGTTGGTGCAGACCGCCGAGACCCCGATGCCGACCAGGACGAGCCGGTAGCCGTCCAGGCCGTTGCGCCAGGCCAGCAGGTAGACGGCCAGCGCGCCGGCCAGGCCGCCGAGCAGGCCCACGAGCGGGATGCCCACCTCGGCGAGGGGGCCGCTGGTGCCGCCCCAGGTGTTTCCCGCCGCCACGATGACCGCGACCACGGTCACGCTGGCGCCGGTGGTGACGCCCAGGATGTCGGGGCTGGCCAGCGGGTTGCGGGCGATGGCCTGGGTGATCGCCCCGGCCAGGGCGAGCGCCGCGCCGACGAGGGCGCCGGTCAGCGCGCGGGGGAGCCGGAGCTCCATGATCACGAAATGGTCGGACCCGTCGCCGGTGATCGCGCGGAAGACCTCGAGGACGCTCATCGGGATGTCGCCGAGGCGCATGCTGAGCGCCATGAACAGCGTCGTGGCGGCCAGCAGGACCAGTGCCGCGACGGCGGAGCGCGGCCGGAGCGGCCAGGAGGCGGGGCCGACGCGCAGCGCCCGCCTCCCGGAGGGCGCGGTGGGGGACTTCGGGGAGGGCGCGGTGGAGGTGGTCACAGCCGCACCGGCTTCCTGCGTCGTACCAAAACGATGAAGAACGGCGCTCCGGCGAGGGCGAGGACCACGCCCACCTCCAGCTCGCCGGGGAAGGCGACCACGCGGCCGATCACGTCGGCGAGCAGCAGGGCGGCGGCGCCCGCCAGGCCCGAGTACGGCAGCAGCCACCGGTGGTCGGGGCCCGAGAGCGGCCGGGTCAGGTGCGGCACGATCAGGCCGATGAAGGCCAGCGAGCCGCAGGCCGCCACGGAGGCGCCGCTGAGCAGGGTGATGGCGGCGATGCCGACGACGCGGGTCAGGGTGATGTTCTGGCCGAGCGCGCGGGCGACGTCCTCGCCCAGGGAGAGCGCGTTGAGACCGGGCGCGTTGACCAGGGCCAGGACCAGGCCGGCAGCGATGAAGGGGAGCACCTGCCAGGCCACGTCCGCGCCCCTGGCCGCGATGGAGCCCGACTGCCAGAAGCGGAAGACGTCCATGGCCTGCTCGTCCAGCAGGACCAGCGCCGAGGTGAGCCCGTACAGGAACGCGCTGACCGCGGTGCCCGCGAGGGCCAGGGTCACCGGCGTGGGACCGCCCCTGCCGCCCGCCATGCCGAGGGCGAACACCCCCGCGCTGGCGAGGAGAGCCCCGGCGAGACCGAACCAGATGTAGCCGTACGGGCTGCTGACGCCCAGCACGATGATGCTGAGGACCATCGCGAACGCCGCCCCCTGGGTGACGCCGAGCAGCCCGGGGTCGGCCAGCGGGTTGCGGGTGTGGCCCTGCATGAGGGCGCCCGCGACGCCGAGGGCGATCCCGGCCATGACGCCGATGACGGTCCTGGGGATCCGCAGCGACCGGACGACGATGTCGTTCTCGGTGCCGGTGGGGCCGGCGAGCGCGTGCCAGACGTCGGCGGGAGGGACCGGTTTGGCGCCGACGGCGAGGCTCAGCACGACCGCCAGCGCGAGGACGGCGAGTAATCCGGTCAGGATGAAAAGACGGCGCCAGTGGGTCTTTTTCAGGCCCGCGCCGGGGGCGGGCCGTGAGACGGCCACCGTATTGATCACCTGACCTCCTCTTTCTTGCCTGGGCCGGTACGAGTATGCCAGGTTAGGTATGGCTAAGCTAAATAAGGTTGGCCATAATTTGGTGAAGGGATCCATGAACATGAGAGCGTTGCGCGCCCTGGCCCTCGGGGTGGCGGGAGTGGTGCTGTCCGGCGGCCTCGCCGCCTGTGGTTCGGCCACCTCCGCCCCCGCCGGGGAGACCTCCGGCACCGCGGGCGCGTCCGCCCCCGCGGTGAGCGACGCGGCGGCCTATCCCCGGACGGTGAAGCACGTCATGGGCGAGACCGAGATCCCGGCCCGGCCCAAGCGGGTCGTGGCCCTCGACCAGAGTTTCGTCGACGCGGTGCTGACCCTGGAAACCGACGTCGTGGGCTTCACCAGCTACCGGACGATGAAGGAGAAGCTTCCCGAGTATCTGGCCCCGGTCCTCGGCCACGCCAAGGAGGCGACGTCGGTCGGCACCCTGGAGCAGCCGAGCCTGGAGCGGATCGTCGCCCTCAAGCCCGACCTGATCGTCTCCGCCAAGATCCGCCACGAGGCGCTGTACGACAAGCTGTCGCAGATCGCGCCGACGGTCTTCAGCGAGACCACCGGGGCCATCTGGAAGGACAACCTCAAGCTCGTGGGCGAGGCTCTGGGCAAGGAGGACCTCGCCGAGCGGAAGATCAAGGAGTATCAGGACCGCGCCGCCAAGATCGGCGAGTCCATCAAGGCCAAGGACGGCGAACTGCCCACCGTCTCCGTCGCCCGGTTCGCCGGTGAGCCGACCGTCCGCCTGTACGTGGAGAACTCCTACTCGGGCCTGGTGCTGAAGGACGTCGGCTTCCCGCGCCCCGAGGACCAGCCGACCGTCACCGACACCGTCATGGTTCCGATCAGCCAGGAGAACATCTCCCAGCTGGACGCCGAGCACATCTTCGTCTCGGTCTACGAGGACCCGGCGGTCGAGCCGGTCAAGGAGAAGTTCGAGGCCAACCCGCTCTGGGGCAGGCTCAAGGGCGTCAAGCACGACGTCAGCGACGCCACCTGGATGACCGCCGTCGGCATCCAGGGAGCGCACTCCATCCTCGACGACCTCGCCGCCTTCTTCGAGGTCGACCCGGCGAAGGCCGCCTGACCTCAGCCTGGAACTCCTGTCCGACACCTTTGCCCGGTGTCCTTGCCGGACACTCCTGCGCGGCACCTCTGCCCGGTGTTTTTGCGGGACACTCTTGCCCGGCACTTTTGCCCGGTGTCTCTGTCCGGCGCCTGGCCGGTGTCTCTGTCCGGCGCCCCTGCCCGGCGCGATGATCGACGGCGGGCCCGCGAGCCGCGATGAGCATCGCTTGTCGCGGCCGGGCCGTCGCAAGACCCCACGACCGTTCCCGACAGGCCGATCCGGTCTTTTACCTGGCCGTACGGGAAGCCGTACCGGAATTCGTACGGGAAGGAAGATGGTTGGGGATGCCCAGGTGAACCGCGGGGGTGTGCCCGCCCGTCTCTTAGGAAGAGATTAAGTCCCCAATGCGTGGGAAGCGGGGAGACGTGGAGATGGGTGTCGGAGTTTCTCAGGGCGCGGGCCTCGACCCGGCGGGCGGCCTCGGCCGTCCGCCGGCGGGTTTCCGGGACATGGCGATCGGCCTTTTTCGTGACCCCAAATGGGGCACCACCTGGGGTTATGTGATGATGGACACATCTTCTACCGATTCAGGAGAACGATGTTACGATACTGAGACTTGTCCGGCTGTAGAGCGTGTCGCACCCGCCGTTGGCACAGCCAAAGATCAATCCCCTGACCATGTAGAGCTTTTAACGGCCTCCTTACGAGGTGCCTGCGAGCATCAGGTACGCCGTCAGAAGAGGTGCGTCGTATCTTTGCCGGGCGGTAATGGGGGGAAAAGCACGAGGGGGGTCCAATGATCACGATGACGGAAGAGCAACGCCAGGACTGGTTCGAGCGTGACGTCGTGCCGGTCACCAGCCAGCTCTACGCGTCCGCGATGCGTCTGACCCGTAACACCGCCGACGCCGAGGACCTGGTCCAGGAGACCGTCACCAAGGCCTTCACCTCGTACCACCAGTTTCGCGAGGGAACCAACCTCAAGGCGTGGCTGCACCGCATTCTGACCAACAACTTCATCAACGACTACCGCAAGAAGCAGCGCTCGCCCAAGCTCTCGGCCACCGAGGAGATCGAGGACTGGCAGCTCGCCGCCGCCGAGTCCCACATGTCCAGCGGTCTCAAGTCCGCCGAGACCGAGGCGCTGGAGCAGCTGCCCGACAGCGCGGTCATGAACGCCCTGCGATCCCTGCCCGAGGACTTCCGGGTGGCCGTCTATCTGGCCGACGTCGAGGGCTTCGCCTACAAGGAGATCGCCGAGCGGATGGGCACCCCCATAGGCACGGTCATGTCCCGCCTCCACCGGGGCCGGCGCCAGCTCCGCACCATGCTCGAAGGCTACGCCCGCGAGGAGGGTGGCCTCCGCGTGTCCGAGGAGGTCCAGGCCGCCTGACCCCCCTCCCCCCGGCCCCTCACGTACGGCCCCGCCCGTCTCCCGGGTGCGGGCCGTACGCGCGCCCGGGGTCTTCGCGCGTCGGCGGAGGATGTCAGTCCAGCGCCATGTGGAGCCTGACCCTCAGCTCGCCGTCCACGCCGCGCACCTGCACCAGGTCACAGAGCTGGCGGCTGATCCAGAGCCCGTAGCCGCGCGGCGACCCGGGCTCGGGCGGGAGATATCCGGGCAGCGGGACGTCCAGGTCGCCGCCGCCGGAGTCGGCGATCTCGCACACGATCTCGCCGCCGACCGCCCAGATGGTCGCCCGGCCGTGTCCCGCCCCGTGCTCCACGCTGTTGGCCGCCATCTCCGAGACGCTCAGCACGAGTGAGGCGATCAGGTCGCGCCTCATGCCCACCCGGCGCGCGTGGTCGGTGACGAGGGCGCGCAGCCGCCCCAGCTCCTCCAGGGTGAAGTCGGTGGCCACCGCGGACGGCGGTGGGCCGGGGAGGGGGAGGTCGTCTCCCGGCAGCGCGAACCGCTCCGGGGAGATGTAGCGGTCACTGCGCCGCAGACCGGCGCCGCTCAGCTCCGTGGGATGGGTATGGAGGACGTGGTCGAGCGCCAGCGTCTCGTCGTACAGGCACCACAGGCTGACCGGGATTCCAGCGAAGGCGGCGTTGAGCACCGACTCGTAGCGGATCCACTCGCGGGCCTGCCGCTCGGTCCAGCCCGACCACACCGGCTCCCCGATGACCAGCGCCCGCTCCCGCTGCCGGACGTAGTCGTGGAAGGCGGCGAGGGTCCGCGTCGGGTGGGTGTACCACTTCCCGGCGAGGTGGCGGTCGATGAGGCGGGTGTCGGCGCCGAAGGCGTCACCGATCAGGTCGAGCCCACGCTCGCCCGTGACGACCAGGACCCGCCGGTCCTCACGGAGGGCGCCGGCGATCAGGGGCTGGACGAGGCGCAGGAAACCGGAATCGGAACCGTACGCGACAGCCGTGTGCGCGAACGGCCCGCCGGAGTCGAGAAACGCCCGCTCGGGCTGCACGGGGATGACCGTAACAAGCCCCCGGCTTCAACACAACAGAGTCAGTTCGCGACATCGTGTCAACCGGAGGCGATCAGCGCGACCGCGGCGAGGGTGAAACCGATTCCCACCACCTGGACCGTGTTGAGCCGTTCTCCCAGGAAATGGCGGGCGAGCAGCAGGGTGCTCGCCGGGTAGAGCGAGACCAGGACGGCGACGAGGCTGAGCATCCCGCGCTGCTGGGCGAGCATGAAGAGCACGTTGGCGGCCATGTCGAGCATTCCGGCCGCGAAGATGACGCGCAACGTGCCGGGCCCGGGGCGCAGGGTGCGGCGGGTGGCCAGGGCCAGCAGGGCGATGGAGGCGACCGAGATCAGGCGTGCCCCGAGCAGCGGCCACATGCCACCGTCCGCCGGAGCCTGGGCGATGATGACGAAGAAGCCGCCGAAACCCGCGCCCGCGGCGAGCGCGGCCAGGATCGGGCCGTACCCCCGGGTGGCCCTCCTGTCCGAGGACCCGCGGCTCACCAGCAGGACCGCCAGCAGCGCGAGGACCACCCCGCCCAGCGCGACCGGCTCGGGTCGCTCCCCGACGGCCAGCCCGAACAGCACAGGCAGCGCCGCCGAGACCGTCGCGGTGATCGGCGCCACCACCGACATCACGCCGGTGGCCAGCGCCCGGTAGAACAGCACGACCCCCGCCGTGCCGCAGAGCCCGGAGACCGCGCCCCAGGCGAGGGCCGCGAACGAGGGGGCCTCGGGCAGGAACGGCAGCAGCGCGACGATCAGGGCCAGCCCGGCGAGCTGGGAGAGGACCACCACCGCGAGCACCCGCGACCTGCGGGTGGCCAGACCGCCGAGGAAGTCGGCGGTGCCGTACACCACCGCGCAGGCCGTCGCCAGCATCACAGCCGTCACGTTCCACCCCGGTTCAATAGACTGTTCTAATAGAACAATATATGTGGTGCAATGGAGTGCAAAGCAAGTTCACTACACTGAACTCATGGACCCAGAGACGATCACCGCCGCGGTCGCCAACAACGTGCGGGCCCAGCGGGCGCACCGGCAGATGACCCTCGACGAGCTCGCCGCGCGCTCGGGAGTGAGCCGGGGCATGCTCGTCCAGGTCGAGCAGGGCAGGACGAACCCGAGCATCAGCACGCTCACCCGCATCGCCGACGCCCTCGGGGTGACGGTCGCGCGAATGGTGGAGGTCTCCGACACCCCCGTGGTCCGGGTGGTCAGCGGCTCCGACGTCGTCACCTTCCCGCACGGGGAGTCCAGCACCGCGCGCCTGCTGGTCGGCACCGACGCGCCCGCCATCCTGGAGTTGTGGGACTGGCGGCTGGCCCCCGGCGACCACCACGACGGCGACGCCCACCCCCCGGGCACGCGCGAGATGCTGACCGTCCTCGAAGGGCGGCTCACCCTCTCGGTGTACGGCAAGAGCCACGTCGCGGAGACGGGCGACGCGGTCGTGTTCAGCGCCGACCGTCCGCACAAGTACGCCAACGAGGGGGACACGCCGCTGCGGTTCATGATGGTCGTGACGGAACCCCGGGAGACGCCCGACCGCTCCTGAGGCTCCCGGGCGGGCACCTGACCCCGCGGCGCCACGGCCCGCTCCCTGTGCGTCATTCTGTTTTCAAAGTTTCAACTGCCGCATCGGATGAGAGATGGCCCCAGGGTGCGCATCTCGCCGGATGTGGCATGAAGTGGCGCGTCGGTACGGGCAACCGGTGATCGATGTCCCATCCTGGTGAAATACCTGGCCATGATCTTGCGGGGGGACCCGGCCGGGCCGCTCGCCGTCCCCGCGGCGCTTTCGGGGGGAAGCATGCGGGGGTGGCGGGTGTGGGCCGTGCCGGTGGTGCTGCTTCTCACGCTCTGGGAGCGCACGTCCCCGATCGCCCTGGTGGGCTCGGTGGAACCGGCGACAGTGGTGTTCCCCGCCATCGCGGGGCCCGCCGGGTTCGAGCGACCGGTGCCGTCCGGCAGCCCCGGGCCCCAGGCGCCCGTACCGGCCACGCCCGGCGTGCCCGTGCCCACGGCCGGCGCCTCCGGCGCCGGCGAACCCTCGCCGTACGCTCCCGGAGAGCCCGTCCCCACGACCGTTCCCGGGCTTCGACCCGGTGAGGCACGGCCGCGCGGGGCGTGGGAGGACCTTCCCGTCTCTCCCCGGGCGCGCCGGATCAACTGCGTGCGGATCAAGTGCGTGGCGCTGACCTTCGACGACGGGCCGGGGGCCTACACCGGACCGTTGCTCGACATCCTCGCCGGGCACCGGGCCAGGGCGACGTTCTTCGTCGTCGGGCGCATGGTCTCCGGGAGTGGCGTGGGCATCCTCCGCAGGATGGTGGCCGAGGGGCACGAGCTGGGCAACCACACCTGGGCCCACCCGCGGCTGCCCCTGCTGTCGCAGGCCGGGATCAGGGAGGAACTGGGCCGTACCCAGTGGATCGTCAAGCAGGTGACCGGGGTGACGATGATCCTCATGCGCCCGCCGTACGGGCTGACCGACGACAGGGTCGCCGCCGAGAGCCGCCAGCTGGGGCTCGCCCAGATCATGTGGGACGTCGACACGCTCGACTGGCGCGACCAGGACTCCGAGATCGTCGCCCAGCGCGGGGCCGAGGCCGAACCGGGCTCCGTCGTGTTGATGCACGACATCCACGCCACCACGGTCCAGGCCGTCCCCCGGCTGCTGGACCGGCTCGCCGCCAGGGGCTTCAGGTTCGTGACGCTGTCCGAGCTGTACGGTGGGCGCCCCGAGCCGGGGAGGAAGTACTACGGCAGCCCATGACGGCCACGCCGCCGCCGGAGAGCGGTGAGGGAACCGCTGGGAGAAGCGGTGAGGGAACCGCTGGGGGAACCGGTGAGAGGCCTGGTGGGGGAACCGGTGAGAGGCCGGGCGGGAGAACCGGCGGAAGGAGCGGTGAAAGGTCCGGCGGAGGAGGCGTGAACCTTCCGCGCCCGTTTCCCGACTGTTCTGGGCGAGGAGGCAGGGTGACTGACGAACTACTGGTGGTCCGGTGCCGGCTCGGCGAGCGCGAGGCGTTCGCGGAGTTGGTCCGGGCCTGGCACGATCCGGTGTGGAACTACGTACGGCGCATGCTGGGCCCCTCGCGGGCCGACGACGTGGCCCAGGAGGTCTGGGTGGCCGTGGTGCGCGGGCTGCCGCGCCTGAAGGAGCCGGGCAGGTTCGCGCCCTGGCTGTTCACGATCGCCAGGCGCGCGGTGGCCGACCGGCTCCGCGAGGAGTACGCCAGGCCCGAGATCCCCATGGGGGAGGAGCGGGCGTCCGCCGATCCCGCCGACGCCCTCGTGGACCGTGCCGACCTGCTTGCGGGCCTGTCGGAGCTGCCGGTCAGGGAGCGGGAGGTCCTCGTGCTGTTCTATCTGCAGGACCTCTCCCTGGAGGACTGCGCGCAGGTATGCGCCGTCCCCGTCGGCACGGTCAAGTCACGCCTGTCCCGCGCGCGGCGCATGCTGCGCGCCCAGCTCACGGAGAAGGGATACCGAGCATGAACCCCGATGACATGATCGGCAGGCTGGCCGGGCCGCTGTCGCTGCGCCGCCGGGTCGGCAACGTCGTGGCGCTGCTGGGCGGTCTGGGCGGGGCGCTGTTCACCGGCCTGCTGTGGGCCACGGAGCCCGCCCTGCCGGGCCGCACCCACCTGGCCTTCGGCGCGCTGGTCGCGCTCGGCCTGAGCTGGGCCGGTTACGGGGCCTGGGCGCTGACCCGAAGGACGCCGCTGTTCGCCCTCGACCGGGTGATCGCCGCCTGGCTGGCGGTGGCCGCGACGGGCCTGCTGACGGCGGGGACGGCCGCGATCGCGGCCGCCAGGGGCACCTGGGCCGGTACGGCGGGGGTCGCCGTCGCCGCGACGCTGGTCGTGCTCGCTGTGGCGGTCCTGTTCAGGGCCCGTGCCGACCGCGCCGCCCTGCTGCGGCGCAAGCGGGAACTCGGCGGCTGAGGGCCCTCGCGAGGCGGGACGCGAGGGCGGTGAGGCGGGACGCGGAAGCGAGGATCGAGCCGCCGTGTGAGAGTCCCTGACGCCCGGCTGATCGTCCCGGCGTTTCCGGGTGGCCATCCGGTACGGCTCCGTCCCCCTGAGGGAGCCGTACCGGAAGGGATGTCAGGTGAGCAGCACTACGAGCGTGGTGAAGGCCACCCACGAGAGCAGCAGGGCCGGTTGCATCCGGCCGGTCATGATCTGCATGGTGATGATCCCCCTTCCGGTATGGAATCCTGTCCGGCCTCCCTTGGAGGGGGGTGAAAATCACTGGTTCCTGGTGATCACACCGCAGGCGACGCGCCCGCCGGAGTCTCCCGCCTTGAGGGTTTCCGCGTCCGGGCCGGTGCCACCGCCCGGGTGGCTGTAGCGGTCGGGGATGTTGGAGTGGTTGTCCGGCAGGGCGTGGACGATGACGGAGCTGCCGTCGCCGTCGAAGAGCTGTTCCACCCGGAAGCGGTCGGTCACGACGGTCGCCTCGCCGGTGCCGTCCTCGGCGACGAGGAGGTTGGGCAGGTCGCCGGAGTGCCCGCTGTGCCTGGCCGGGTGGATGGTGAAGTGCGCGCCCGCGCTGGAGAAGGGGCTGCGGGTGACCGGGTCGATCGCCCTGGGGTCGCAGACGCCCTTCATGTGGATGTGGAAGCCGTGATAACCGGCGGGCAGGCCGGTGACGGAGACGGAGAGCCTGGACTTGTCGTCCGGCCCGTGGTCGATGCGCAGGAAGCCGACGTTCCTCCCGGCCGTGTCCTTGATGACGGCCTTGGCCGAAGGTCGGGACCACGATGCCGACCCCGGCATCCGTGACACCTGCGAGATCTGCGAGATCTGCGAGTTTTGAGAGGTTTGTGACATCTGTGACATCGCCTGGGCGGCCGGAACGGTTCCGGCTCCGGCCAGCACCGTGCCGAGCGAGACGGCCATGGCGAGACAGGTTCTGTGAAGCATGAGATATCCCCCGTACGAGTCCTGGGCTCCCCTGCCGTGACGGGGAACGGCCAGTACAGGGTTCCTACCCCAGGACAGAGCGGGTGCCGGGGCCACCACGCCGTCTCGCCACGCAAAGTCGTGGCGTGCGAACCCTTGTCCGGCGCGAAACCGGATTGACCACGTCGTCCGGACGAAGTCATCTCATGCGACGCCGGATCAGGCGATGCCGTTTTACGCGGTGCCGGGTCGGATGACGCCGGATCAGGCGATGCCGTTTTACGCGATACGAGATCGGACGACGCCGTCCCAGGCGAAGCCGGATCGGATTACGCCGTCTCACGCGATGCCGGATCGGACGACGCCGTCTTACGCGACGCCGAACCGAACAAAACCGTCCCGCCGGGTGTGCCCGGCGGGACGGTGGAGCGGTGAGGATCAGTTGGTGCGCTTGGCGCGGGCGGTGGTCCTGGCGCGGGTCGAGGCGTCGAGGACGACCTTGCGGATGCGCACGGTCTCCGGCGTGATCTCCACGCACTCGTCCTCGCGGATGAACTCCAGCGCCTGCTCCAGCGAGAGCTGGCGCGGCGGGATCAGCGTCTCCGTCGTGTCGCTCGTCGAGGAGCGCATGTTGGTGAGCTTCTTCTCCTTGGTGATGTTCACGTCCATGTCGTCGGCGCGCGAGTTCTCACCAACGATCATGCCCTCGTAGACCTCGGTGGTCGGCTGGACGAACAGGACACCGCGCTCCTGCAGGTTCAGCATGGCGAACGGGGTCACCGGGCCCGACCGGTCGGCGACCAGCGAGCCGTTGTTGCGGGTGCGCAGCTCGCCGAACCACGGCTCGTAGTCCTCGAACACGTGGTTCACGATGCCGGTGCCGCGGGTCTCGGTCAGGAACTCGGTACGGAAGCCGATCAGGCCCCGGGCCGGGACCACGAACTCCATGCGGATCCAGCCGGTGCCGTGGTTGGTCATGTGCTCCATGCGGCCCTTGCGGACGGCGAGCAGCTGGGTGATCGCCCCGAGGTATTCCTCCGGGCAGTCGATGGTCACCCGCTCGACCGGCTCGTGGATCTTGCCGTCGATGAGCTTGGTGACGACCTGCGGCTTGCCGACGGTCAGCTCGTAGCCCTCGCGGCGCATCTGCTCGACCAGGATGGCCAGCGCCAGCTCGCCACGTCCCTGCACCTCCCACGCGTCGGGACGTTCGGTCGGCAGGACGCGCAGCGACACGTTGCCGACGAGCTCCTTCTCGAGCCGGTCCTTGACCATGCGGGCGGTGACCTTGGAGCCCTTGACCCTGCCGACCAGCGGCGAGGTGTTGGTGCCGACGGTCATGGAGATCGCGGGCTCGTCGACCGTGATGAGGGGCAGCGGGCGCGGGTCCTCGGGGTCGGCGAGGGTCTCGCCGATCATGATGTCCGGGATGCCGGCGATCGCGATGATGTCGCCGGGGCCCGCCTCCTCGGCGGGCTTGCGCTCCAGCGCGTCGGTCATCAGCAGCTCGGTGATCTTCACCCGCTGGATGCTGCCGTCGGTGCGGCACCAGGCGACCTGCTGGCCCTTCTTGATGGTGCCCTGGTGGACGCGGCAGAGCGCGATCCGGCCCAGGTAGGACGAGGCGTCCAGGTTGGTGACGTGCGCCTGCAGGGGGGCCGTCGGGTCGTACACCGGGGCCGGGATCGTGTTCTTGATGACCTCGAACAGCGGCTCCAGGTCCTCGGAGTCCGGCATCCCGGCGTCCTCGGGGCGGTTGAGCGAGGCGCGTCCGGCCTTGGCCGAGGCGTAGACGATCGGGAAGTCGATCTGCTCCTCGGTGGCGTCCAGGTCGATGAAGAGCTCGTAGACCTCGTCCACGACCTCCTTGATCCGGGAGTCGGGGCGGTCGACCTTGTTGATGCACAGGATGACCGGCATCTTGGCGGCGAACGCCTTGCGCAGCACGAACCGGGTCTGCGGCAACGGCCCCTCGGAGGCGTCGACCAGCAGCACGACACCGTCGACCATGGACAGGCCCCGCTCGACCTCACCGCCGAAGTCGGCGTGGCCCGGGGTGTCGATGATGTTGAGCGTCATGCCGCCGTGCTTGACGGCGGTGTTCTTCGCGAGAATGGTGATCCCCTTCTCGCGTTCGAGGTCGTTGGAGTCCATGACACGGTCATCCACGTCCTGGTTGACGCGGAAGGCGCCCGACTGCCAGAGCATGGCATCCACGAGAGTGGTCTTGCCGTGGTCGACGTGCGCGATGATCGCGATGTTCCGCAGGTCGTCGCGGCTGTTCAAAGGCATGATGGAGTCTCACTCTGTGATCGTGGAGGCTGACCGCGGACTGTGCGGCCCTCCCATTTTAGTTGATCCGGACAATCGCTCTCACGCCTCCGGCGTATGAAGGGCGCCAATTCACCCTCCGGACACCCTCCGGCACCCCCGCCGGGGCCTGCGACCTGTACGGCGGACGGGGTCGTGCCCGGGGCACAACCGGGGCGCAACCGGGCGTGCGGCACTCCCTAAGCTCGGATCCATGCCTCTCGCACCGTCGTTTCCCGTAATGCTCAAAACCCGGGACAATCTGCGGATAGACGCCGCCCACACCCCCTCGCGCGGCACGGACGACCTCGGGATCGTCCTGGCCCACGGCTTCACCGGGTCGCTCAGGGAACGCGCCACGCGCCGCATCGCCCACGTGCTCAGCGGGTTCGGCGGGGTGCTGGCGTTCGACTTCAGGGGACACGGCCGCTCGGAGGGCTGGTCGACCGTGGGAGACCTGGAGATCTTCGACGTGGAGGCGGCGGTACGGCACGCGCGGGCGATCGGTTACCGGAGGGTCGTGACCGTCGGGTTCTCCATGGGCGGGGCGGTGGCCGTACGGCACTCGGGGGTGCTGGGCGGCACGGACGCGGTGGTGTCGGTGAGCGCGCCCGCCCGGTGGTACTACCGGGGGACCAGGCCGATGCGACAGGTGCACTGGGCGATCGAGAGGCCGGTCGGGCGCCTGGCCGCGCGCCTGGGCAAGCGCACCAGGATCACGAAGGGCGTGTGGGACCCGCTGCCGCTGGCGCCGTACGAGGCGGCCGCGAAGATCTCACCGGTGCCGCTGCTGGTCGTGCACGGCGACGCGGACCGGTTCTTCCCCCTCGACCACGCGCACCAGATCTACGAGGCCGCGCACGAGCCGAAGGAGCTGTGGATCGAGCCCGGCTTCGGCCACGCGGAGTCGGCGGCCACGCCGGATCTGGTCCGCCGCATCGGGCGATGGGCCGCGGTCGGGTCCTGCCCGCCGGAGGATGTCTATCCTCGTGAAGATTGACCATATGGCGATGTCGATGTGACGGCGGCGGGCAGAGGCGAGGGGCGGGACGCATGCGGAGCATCTATGTTGCGGGTCTTGGGCGGGGAGACGGCAGGCAGATCGTCGAGCTCGGCCTGATGGAGCTGCTGACCGGGCGGGTCGATCGCACGGGGGTGTTCCGGCCGATCACCGGGGGCGGGGAGGACCGCACCCTGGAGCTGCTCAAGACCAGATACCGCCCCGCCGCCTCGGCGGTCGGGGTGACCGCCGAGGACGCCGCGGAGATCTACGCCGAGCGGGGCGCCGAGGAGCTCATCGGCCGCCTGGTCGCCCGCTTCCACACCCTGGAGCGCGAGTGCGACGCCCTGCTGGTGCTCGGCAGCTCCTTCGACACCGACGACCTGCCGCGCGAGCTGGCCTTCAACGCCCGCCTGGCCGCCGAGTTCGGCGCCCCGGTGATCGTGGTGGTGGGCGCGCACGGCGACGCCGCCGAGGAGATCGCGACGGAGATGCGTACCGGCTACCAGGTCTTCTCCGACCTGGGCTGCACGGTGCTCGCGGTGATCGCCAACCGGGTGCCCGAGGGCACGGTCATCGAGTGCGACCTGCCGGTGCCCTGCTACGCCGTGCCCGAGCATCCGTCGCTGTCGGCGCCGACCGTCGGGCAGGTCATGCGGGCCGTGGACGCCGAACTGATCCAGGGCGAGGACGGCCTGCTCCGCGACGTGCTCGGGTTCGTGTTCGGCGGGGCCACGCTCCCGGTGTTCCTGGAGCACCTCGCCGACGGAGCGCTCGTGATCACGCCGGGCGACCGCGCGGACCTGCTGCTGGTCTCGCTGGCCGTTGAGGCGGCCGGTACGGCGAGGCCCGCCGGGGTCGTCCTCACCGTGGGGGAGAGGCCCACCGAGGCCGTACGGGAGCTCACAGCCCGTCTGGCGCCCGGCGTGCCGGTGCTCGCGGCCGAGCAGGACAGCTTCACCGTGGCGACCACCCTGGCCGGGCTGGAGGGGCGGCTCACCGCCGACAACCCCCGCAAGATCGAGACGGCCCTCGGCCACTTCGAGACCCACGTGGACGCGGCCGGTCTGGCCGACCGGATCGAGCTGACCCGCTCCGAGCGGGTCACCCCGATGATGTTCGAGCACACCCTGCTGGAACGGGCACGGGCCGACAGGCGGCACATCGTGCTGCCCGAGGGCGAGGAGGACCGCATCCTGCGGGCGGCCGAGATCCTCCTGCGGCGCGGCATCGTCGACATCACCCTCCTCGGCAGGGAGGACGTGGTGCGGCGGCGGATCGGCGACCTCGGCCTCGACCTGTCGGGCGTGACCGTCGTCGACCCGCTGACCTCGCCGCTGCGGGAGTCGTTCGCCGAGGAGTACGCCGCGCTGAGGGCGCACAAGGGCATGACCTCCGAGCTGGCCGTGGACGCGGTCGCCGACGTCAACTTCTTCGGCACGATGATGTTGCACCGGGGCCTCGTGCACGGCATGGTCTCCGGGGCCGCGCACACCACGGCCGCCACGATCCTGCCCGCCTTCCAGATCATCAAGACGGTCCCCGACACCTCGATCGTCTCCTCGGTGTTCTTCATGTGCCTGGCCGACCGGGTGCTCGTCTACGGCGACTGCGCGATCAACCCCGACCCCGGCGCCGAGATGCTCGCCGACATCGCGATCTCCTCGGCCCGTACGGCGAAGCGGTTCGGCGTCGAGCCGAGGATCGCGATGCTGTCCTACTCCACCGGGGAGTCGGGCAGCGGCGCCGACGTCGACAAGGTCCGCGCCGCCACCGCCCTGGTCGCCGAGCGGGCGCCCGACCTGCTGGTCGAGGGGCCCATCCAGTACGACGCGGCGGTGGACGCCAGGGTCGCGGCCGCCAAACTGCCCGGGTCGCGGGTCGCCGGCCGGGCGACCGTGCTGATCTTCCCGGACCTGAACACCGGCAACAACACCTACAAGGCCGTGCAGCGCTCGGCCGGTGCCGTCGCGGTCGGGCCGGTCCTGCAGGGGCTGCGCAAGCCGGTCAACGACCTGTCGCGCGGGGCCCTGGTCACCGACATCGTGAGTACCGTCGCCATCACCGCCGTACAGGCGCAGGAGGTCACCCCATGAGCGAGCGAGTCGCGCGGACGACCGGGACCTCCGGCCGGGACGGCGACCCGGATCGGAGAGCCGGTACGGCCCGGGATGGCGGCCCGGACCGGAGCGTCGGCGAGGACCGAGAGGTCGACCCGGACCGGAGGGCCGGCGAGGCCCGGGAGGGGGAGCCGGGCCGGGGGGAACTTCCCGGCCGGGTGCTGGTCCTCAACTCCGGGTCCTCCTCGCTGAAGTACCGGCTCCTGTCCGGCGCCGAGCGGCTGTCCTCGGGGATGGTGGAGCGCATCGGCGAGCCCGGCTCCCCGGTACCCGACCATCGGGCGGCACTGAAGGTCGTCGCCGACCGGCTGGCCGCCGACGGCCTGGGACTCGACTCCCCGGAGCTGACCGCGATCGGGCACCGGGTGGTGCACGGGGGCACGGCCTTCACCCGGCCCACGTTGATCACCGACGAGGTGGTCAGGGGGATCGAGGAGCTCATCCCGCTCGCGCCCCTGCACAACCCCGCCAACCTGGCGGGCATCGAGGTCGCCAGAAGGCTGCGCCCCGACCTGCCGCAGGTCGCCGTCTTCGACACCGCCTTCCACGCCACGATCCCCCCGGCCGCCTCGACGTACGCGATCGACCGCGAGGTGGCCGAGCGGCTGGGCGTGCGGCGCTACGGCTTCCACGGGACCTCGCACGCGTACGTCTCCCGCCAGGCCGCCCTCCTCGCGGGCGGGCCCGGGGCCAACGTGATCGTCCTGCACCTCGGCAACGGCGCCAGCGCCTCGGCGGTGTCCGCCGGGCGGTGCGTGGACACCTCCATGGGCATGACCCCGCTTGAGGGCCTCGTCATGGGGACCCGCAGCGGCGACCTGGACCCGGCGGTGGTCCTCTACCTGGCGCGCACGGGAGGCATGTCCCTCGACGAGATCGACACGCTGCTCAACCGGCGCAGCGGCATGCTCGGCCTCTGCGGCGACAACGACATGCGCGCGGTGACGGAGCGGGTGGCCGAGGGCGACCCGGACGCCGAGCTGGCCATGTCGGTCTACTGCCACCGGCTCCGCAAGTACGTCGGCGCCTTCTACGCCGTTCTCGGCACGGTCGACGTCATCGCCTTCACCGGCGGTGTCGGGGAGAACTCCGACCTGGTCAGGGGGAGGGCGCTGGCCGGTCTCGGGGCGCTCGGCATCGTCGTCGACCCGGTGCGCAACGCGCGGGGCGACACGCTCATCTCCGCCGACGCCGGGGCCGTGAAGATCGCGGTGATCCCCACGGACGAGGAGTTCGAGATCGCCCGGCAAACTCTTATGGCCGTTTCCAGAACCAATCGCGGATAGAACACGTCTACCAAGCAGTGGATGGATGAAATCCGCCGGGAGAAGTCCGCGGGACCCGAATCATCGCTCGGCGATCGTCGTGGGACATACTTCTTGTGGTCGGATGGTCGCCCAGCGTCGCGGGGGTGCGCTGGGCGGTCCATCCGGCCGCTCTCAGCCCAGGCGGGCGATCGACTTGTACTCCAGGTAGGCCGACAGTCCCTCCGGGCCCAGCTCGCGGCCGAGGCCGCTGCCCTTGAAACCGCCGAAGGGCGAGCTGTTTTCGATCATGAAAAGGTTGATGCCGTAGGTGCCGGTGCGCACCTGGCGGGCGACCTCCATGCCGTGTTCGGTGTCGGCGGTCCAGACCGTCCCGGCCAGGCCGTAGTCACTGTCGTTGGCGATCCGGATCGCGTCCTTCTCGTCCTCGTACGGGATCACCGCCAGGACCGGCCCGAAGATCTCCTCGCGGGCGATGCGCATCTCGTTGGTGGCCCCCGCGAAGACGGTCGGGGCCACGTACCAGCCGCGGTCGTGGGGGCGCTCCAGGCCGCCGACGACCGGCTTGGCGCCCTCGTCGATGCCGATCTTGATGTAGCTCTCGACCCGCTCCTGCTGCCGCTTGGCGACCATCGGGCCGATGCCGGTCGCCGGGTCGGACGGGTCTCCGACCGGCATGCCCCGTACCATCGCCGAGACCGCGTCCACGACCTCGTCGTAGCGGTTGCGTGAGGCGAGGATGCGGGTCTGGGCGACGCAGGCCTGGCCGTTGTTCATCAGCGAGGCGATCGACAGGAAGCCCATCGCGGAGGGCAGGTCGCAGTCGTCCAGGATGATCGCGGCGGACTTGCCGCCCAGCTCCAGGGTGCACCGCTTGAGCTGCTCACCGCAGATCGCCGCGATGCGCCGCCCGGCGGCGGTGGAACCGGTGAAGGCGACCTTGTCCACGTCCGGGTGGGAGATCAGGTACTCGCTCGTCTCGCGTCCGGCGGTGACGATGTTGACGACGCCGTCGGGGATGCCCGCCTCCTTGACCATCTCGGCCAGCAGGTAGGAGTCGAGCGGGGTCTCGGGCGCGGGCTTGACCACGATCGTGCATCCCGCGACGAGGGCGGGGGCCAGCTTGATCATGATGACGAACTGCGGGACGTTCCACGGGACCACGGCGGCCACCACGCCCACCGGCTCGCGGCGGACGGTCACGGTGCCGAACGTGCCGGGACGCTCCTCCTCGACGGGGAAGGTCTTGCCCAGCTCGGCGTAGTACTGGAGCATGCCGAGCGGCTGCGGGGCCTGTGCCAGCTGGGAGAAGGTGATCGGGGAGCCCATCTCCAGGGTGATGAGTTCGGCCATCTCGCCCTGGCGGGCCGCGTAGATCTCGGCGAGCCTGCCGACGACGGCCGCGCGCTCGGCCATCGTCATCCGGGGCCACGGGCCGTGGTCGAACGCCTGGCGGGCGGCGGCCACCGCCCGGTCCATGTCGGCGGGGGTGCCGTCGGGGACCCGGCCGACGACCTCCTCGGTGTGAGGAGAGACGACGTCGATGATGCCGGTCCCGGCGGGGGCCACCCAGTCGCCTCCGATGAAGAGCGTGTCGTGCTGGCGCATGATGTATTGCCTCCTGGTGGGCGGGCCAGAGTCGCGATTCTCGGACGGTTTCATCCGTTTCCATCCGCTGGGAAGGGCGCCACGCGCCCCACCGCTGCTTGAGACCGAATCATGTTCTGTCGCTGATGACAAGGGCGGTCGGCGTCTTCGTCACATGTCTTCGTCGGCGGCTTCACCGCATGGCTTTGTTGCATGTCCTCGTCGCCCGGGAAGAGACGTCTTCGTCCCGCGGGAGGGGGCTCCGGGAGAGGTCTCCGCCCCTGGGGTGGATCGGTCTTCTTTCCGTGCGCGGGGGCCTCTGGTTCCCCGGATTGCTCCCTGGATTGTTCCCTGGGGCGTTCCCCGGGTGGGGAGGTCTTCGTCCCGTGAGGGGAGGGGTGCTTCCTGTGCGAGGATTTGCCCGAGTGGCCAGGGTGACATGTCTCGCAGTACCTGTTTAAATCACCCTAAAGAGGTAGATAGGTCATCAATGGTGCGCGAGTTCCTCCGTTCCGGTGGCGAGCTCCAAGATCGCCTTCTATAGTTTCGCTCCGTCTATGAGGGGGCTCCGGAGGTGAGCGAAGCGTGAGGCCGACTCGCGCAGCCGCATTGGCTGCCGTACTCACCGTGCTACTCCTGTCACCGGCCGTCGCCGGGGCCACTCCCCTCCGGACGGCCAAGCCCAACCCCGAGGCCGAGCTCAAGAAGCTGACCCAGGAGGCCGCCGCGCTCAACAAGAGCTACCGCGGCCAGGTGCAGAGCCTGGAGGAGACCCGGGTTCAGGCCAGCAAGGCCACGACCAATGCCAAGAGCCTCAGGCGCGCCCTGGCCAACGCCGAGACCGACGTCGTGCGCTTCGCCCAGACCGCCTACATGGGCGGCGCCCTCGACGACGGCAACCTGCTGAGCTTCCAGGGCAACGCCAACCTGGCCCTCGGCCAGGCCGCCACCATGTCCTACCTGGCCAGCCGCCGCGCCACCCAGCTCAACCGGGTCAAGGACCTCATCAAGAAGGCCAAGGCCGCGGAGAAGTCCGCCGACGCGAAGATCGTCAAGCTCAAGAAGGACATCGTCGACCTCAAGCGGCAACGGGTCAGGATCGAGAAGCTCCTGGCCAAGTACGGCTTCCAGACCCCTTCGGGCAGCGGCGGCCTGACCCCTAGAACGATCAGCATGCGCAACCTCGTGCTGCAGAACTTCCCCATGCCGTACGGCTACGGCTGCCTGCGCCCCGGTGACCCCGGCGACCACGGCAGCGGCCGGGCCTGCGACTTCATGATGAGCACCGGCGGCAGCGTCCCCACGGAGGACGCCATGGACCGCGGCAACCGCCTCGCCCAGTGGGCCATCGACAACGGCAACCGCCTCGGGGTCATGTACATCATCTGGCAGCAGAAGTACTACGACGTCCGCACCGGCGCCGGATGGAAAATGATGTCCAACCGAGGCGGCAACACCGCCAACCACATCGACCACGTCCACATCTCGATGTTCTAGCTGCAAGGCTTCCGACCCGCGGTGATCTCGTCGGGCGGGACTCTCAGGGCACATCCGGGGCACTTCGGCCCGTCGTCCACGCGTCTTCGATGACCTGCCTCATGCGGTCCTCGGTGGAGGGCATCAGGTACGTGTGGGTCCGCAGGGTGAACCCGGGGTCGGCGTGCCCGAGGAAGTCGGCCACGGCCTTGATGGACACGCCCGCTCCAGGAGCACCGAGGCGAAGTGGTGGCGGAGCATGTGGAAGCCGTTCTCGCGGGTTGTCGGGATGCCCGCCTTGATCAGGGTCGGCTTTCAGACGAAGCGGCTGAACTCGGTCCGGTTGACCAGGCTGTGCAGCTTGGTCGTGAAGATCAGCTCTGCCGGGTGCGGCGGTCCTTCCGGCATCCTCCAGGGCAACGTGATCCCGACCGGCGGGAAGGCCGGTTGGTGATCGGAGAGCCGCAGGGCAAGGCTCTCCGGCAGGGGGCGGAGTTCCTCTTGCGTTGGCTTCCGGACCCGTCGCGCCGGCGCACCTGCCACCGGTCGCCGCTGCCGTACTCGGGGTGGGGTCCGACGGTTTAATGGCGACCCATAGACACATCAGTCTTCGGCGAGCGCCGCGTGGATGGACGAGACCGCGCTCGCGCCGTCACCGACGGCCCTGGCAACGCGTTTCGTCGAGCCCGAACGGATGTCGCCGACCGCGAACACCCGGGGTGCGCTCGTCTGGAACGGCAGCAGCGGACCGGCCGATCCGGCGGGCAGCTGGACATCGGTGAGGACGAAGCCGTCGTCTGCCTTGGCCACGCCGGTCAGCCAGTCCGACACCGGATCGGCGCCGACGAAGCAGAAAAGCCCGTGGCTGGCCAGCCGTTCCGGCCGCTCGCCCGGCCGCTCGACCATGATCGATGTGAGGATGCCGTCGCCGGCCAGTTCGCGGACCGTGCTGCCGGTGTGGATCCGAATTTGGGAATGGGCACGGATTCGGTTGGTCAGGTAGGACGACATGCGGGCTCCGAGGTCGTGGCCGCGGATGACCAGATCCACCGTCGCGCCCCGGGCGGCGAGGGACAGGGCCGCCTGTCCCGCCGAGTTGGCGCCCCCGACCACGGTCACCGGCTGACGTTCGTAGCCTCGGACGTCCGACTCGGTGGCCGAGTACCGGATGAAGCCGGACTTCTCGAACGCCGCCCATCGGGGGATGTCGAGACGCCGGTATCGGGCCCCGGTGGCGGCGATCACCGCGCGGGATCGGATGCGTACCCCGTCCTCCAGCACGACGGCCGGTCGTCGATCGTCGGAGAGATCGAGACCCGTCACCGCGCACGGCGAGTGAATCCGTACGCCGAACTTGAGTGCCTGGACCATGGCCAGGCGGGTCAGGTCCACGCCGCTGACCCCGTCGGGGAAGCCCAGGTAGTTCTCGATGCGGGCGCTCTTGGCGGCCTGTCCACCGAGCCCGCTTCGGTCCAGGAGGACGGTGACGAGCCCCTCGGACGCCCCGTACACGGCAGCGGCCAAGCCCGCCGGACCGGCGCCGACGACGACGAGGTCGACCGGACGTCCGTCGGCCCGGTAGGTGAGGCCGAGCGCCCGCGCGACCGTCCCGGGCGTCGCCCGCCGCACCACCGAGCCGTGGCTCACCGCGGCCGGAAGGTCGTCCGCTGACAGGCCCGCCGACGTCATCAGCGCGCGCCCGGTGGGTGTGGTCGCGCTGCGCCAGGTGTGCGGCAGGAGCATCTGCTCCACGTAGGTACGCAGTTCCAGGGTCTCCGCGGTGTCCGGCTGACCGATGATCTCCAGGGCGCCGCCGGCGGCCGAGCGGATGACATCGCGTCGTTCACGGAACGCCGCGAGCAGCACCCCGGCGATGTCGTCCTGTTCGGCGAGGGCCTGGCGCAACCGCTCGGCCCCGATTCGCACGACCGTCCCGGCGGACACCACCCGAGCGGTCAGGTAGACGTGCTGACCGGTCAGCAGGTTGAGCTCGCCGAGGAAGTCGCCGGGGACGCCCTGATAGATCACCTGTTCGGGCTCGATCGCCGTCGCGGTCCTGACGATGTCCACTTCCGCCGTCAGGAGAAGGAAGAAGTCGTAGGAGTCGTCACCGGAGGCGTACAGGTCCAGGCCGAGTTCGGCGGGCTCCTCCTCCCCGTAGCCGGCGAGCCGGCGGAACTGCTCGTCGTTCAGCACCGGCCCGCGCTGCGCCGCACGGTCACCGTGCGACATCGGGTGCCCGCTTCTTCCGAGTGATGGTCAGCACGTACAGGAGCAGACCGGCCGAGGTGAGGACGAAGCCGGCCCAGACGGTGGACAGGGTTCCCCAGCCTGCTTCGAGGGTGATCGCGCCGCCGATCGCGCCGAGAGAGTTGGCGAGGTTGAGGGCGGCCAGGTTGAGCGCGCCCATCAGGGTCGGGGCATCCGGCGCGAAGCCGGTCAGCCTGACCTGGATGGTGGGGATCGCGAGCATCATGGTCGCGCCGACGCCGAACAGGCAGGGCAGCAGGATCAGCAGGTCGCCGCCGGCCACGCCGATCACCACCAGGAGCGCAAGGACGCCGCCGTAGCCCCAGATCAGACCACGGTGCTCGTATCGGTCGGCGACGCGTCCCCCGAGATGGTTGCCGACGGCCATGCCGAGGCCGAAGACGGCGAGTGCGATCGGGATGAGCGCGGCGTCCCGCAGCGCCGCGTCGGTGACGAAGAGGCCGATGAACGTGTAGACGGCGAAGATGCTGGAGATGCCGAGCGCCGCGACGGTGACCATCAGCCAGACGTTGAGCCGGCGCAGGCCGTTCAGCTCGTTCCTGACGGGACTGCCGTGCAGGTCGTCGGTACGGGGCAACCAGGCCATCAGCGCGGCGCCGGCCAGCAGGCCGACGGCGACCACGGTCCAGTACATGGCGCGCCATCCGGCGTGCTGGCCGACGAAGGTACCGAGCGGCGACCCGGCGATGGTGGCAACGGTAAGTCCTCCCATCACGTTGGCGAACGCCTTGCCGCCCTTGCCCGGCCCGTACACATACGCGGCGACGACGGCCCCGGCGCCGAAGAACGCGCCTTGCACACTGCCGGCGACGAATCGGAAGACGACGAGCGCCGCGATGTTCGGCGCCAGAGCGGACAGCACGTTGCCCACCAGGAAGAGCACGACCAGGCCGAGCAGCAGCGTACGCCGGTTGACCCGGGCGGCGAGCAGGGTGATCACCGGAGAGCCGATCACCACCCCGAAGGCATAGGCGGTGATCGCGTGCGTGGCGACCGGGACCGACACGCCCAGATCAGCGGCGAAGAGCTGGATGATGCCGTTGCTGCCGAACTCGCCGGTGCCGATCGCGAAAGTGCCCAGCGCCAGCGCGAACAGAGTCAGCTTCGGGTTGCCGACGGGCGACTCGGCGGAGGTGTGCCGTTTCTCCTCGGCGGCGCACTGGCTTTCATACGCGTGAGTATGCATCGACGCCTTCTCCGAGGCGTCAGCGCGCGGCACGTTTGATGAGGTCGGCCGTCACGGTGGGCTGCGAGATCATCGCGACATGGGAGGCAGCGACCTCGCGGGCCTGTGACCCGGCCCGCTGCGCCATGAACCGCTGTGCCTCGGCCGGAAGCACATTGTCATTTCTGGCTACGAGGTAGTAGGAGGGAATGGTCTTCCAGGCCGGGGTGCCGGACGGCTCTCCCAGCGTGCGCGTGTCGGCGGGCCGCTGACCTGCCTGCATCAAGTCGGTGGCCGACTTCGGCACGTCGCCGGCGAAGACGTCGTGGAAGAACGCTTTCTTGATGTATCCGTCGACGAGGCCCTCACCGTAGGGGCGGAAGTCCAGCGCTGTTTCGTTGAGCTTGCTTCCCGGAAACCTGGTTTGTAGTTCCAGCAGCGACTCACCCTCGTCGGGGGCGAACGCGGCCACGTAGACCAGCGCTTTCACACTCGGGTTGCCGACCGCGGCGTTCGTGACGACGATTCCGCCGTAGGAATGCGCGGCCAAGACGATCGGACCGTTGAGTGTGGCGAGGATGCTCGCCAGGTAGGCGGAGTCAAAGGCCACGCCGCGCAGCGGGTTCGCCGGGGCGATGACCGGATAGCCGTCGCGGACGAGCCGGGCGGCGACGTCGTTCCAGCCGGAGGCGTCGGCGAACGCGCCGTGCACAAGGACCACCGTGGGCTTGGGCCTGGCCCCCGGTCGGGGATGCGCCTGGGCCTGGGACGTTCCCAGCAGGGCACTGGTCGCGACCGCGGCGGATCCGGCCAGCATCGCTCTACGAGTCGTCGTCATGATATGGACCTTTCAACGTGTGGTGTTCGCACCTCGATTGCAGATCAATGTAGAACCCGGACAGTTGACGATCACTGAACGAGCGACTCAGTCGTCGTCAAGTACGCCGACGTAGCTTTCGGGCATGAGACCGGCAAAAAGCGAAAGCACCCGAAGGTGGGGCCTACGGATTCACCTGCTCTTTTATGTTCTGGCCAATCTGGCTCAGGTCGTGGTGTGGCGGGTCTACGACCCGGAACACTTCTTCTGGCCTATGTGGTCGATAGTCTTCTGGGGCATCGGACTGGCCTTCCATTTCTGGGGTGTCTACTCGCCGCCCACATCGAAAACCGGTCAGTGAGAGCCGCGTCGTTCCTCCTCAAGTTCGTGCGCGCCCCTACGACGGTCGGCGCGGTGGCGCCGAGCGGCCCGGCGCCGGCCAGGGTGGCGGCGGTGCCCCGGACCGGCTCTCCGGTCGTGGTGGAACTCGGCACCGGCACCGGCGCCTTCACCGACGCCATTCAGCGGCGCCTGGCGGGACGCGGCCAGCACATCGCCGTCGGGATCAATCCACGGTTCGCGCAGCAGCCGGCCGCACTCCATCCGGCGGTCGACATCGTGAACACGGACGCGGCCGACCTCGCCGCGGTGCTGGCGCAGCGTGGGCTCAGCCAGACCGATGTCGTGGTCAGCGGCCTTCCGTGGGCGGCGTTCACCGAGAACCAGCAGCGTGACGTGTTGGCCGCGGTGGTCGCCGTCCTGCCGCCGCACGGCGTGTTCACCACGTTCGCGTACGTGCGCGCCCGGTGGGCCCCACCCGCCCGCGCTGCCGCGATCCTTGCGGTCGCGCTTCAAGGAGGTCGCCATCAGTCGGACGGTGTGGGCCGGCCTCCCGCCCGCGCTGGTCTACTTGTCGTCCCAGCGTGGCCCCTGGCGCCTACTGAGCGGTCAGGTCGTCGAGCGGTCGCTCGGCGCGGAGGGCGAACAGATGTGCCTCGCGTTCGACGGACAACGTTCGAGCCCGTTCGGTGGCGGCTCGGACGGCGGCGGAAGGCGCGCCCGCAGCAGGAGCAGCAGCCCCTCGGCGTAACGCCGGCCGTATATGTCGAGGAACGGGTTGGCCTGGTCGAAGACCTCGGCGGCCTCGTCCAGGTTCCCGGCCGCCGGCCACGTCCCGCCGAGCGGCCCGTACCAGACGGCCAGGCCTGAAGGCGGATCGGGCAGCGCCGAGCCGACGTGGCCCGCCCGCATCCCGTCCAGCGCGGTGAGCAGCGTCAGGGCGGACAGTGTCGGCTCCGCCAGACCCGCCGTGCGCGCCACCTGCGCGGCGGCCGACCGCAGACGCCGGGAAGCGGCCTCGTGTGTGGACTTGTTACCCGCGCAACGGCCCGCGCGTACCAGCGCGTCCATCCTGTGGTCCGGATCGGCCGGCGGACCGGCGGCCCACAGATGATGGGCGAGGCGCTCGGCCACCGGATCGTCGTCCGAGGCCGTGCGCTCCAGCGCGTCCGCCACCTGGTCCCCCGATAGGTCGCGACGGTCCGGCAGGCCTCGACGCCCAGCAGCGCGGTAATCGATCACCCAGGCGGCCGGGTCGATCGCCGCGTCCATCCGCCAGGCCGGCTCGGCCGGCATCAGCTGGTGCGACCAGGGGGCATCGGTGAGGAACCGCTGCAGCCCTTGGCGGTCCACGCCCAGCCGGGCCGCCATCGGCTCCATCGATTTACGCGCCCCGTCGGCCAGCAGACCGCGCACACACCGCTCGCCCCATCGCCGCTGATCGACACGGGCGAAACAGGAGAACACCTCAGCGGCGAACATCTCCAGTCGCGCCCGCACGGCATCGAGTTCCTGGGGGTCGTCCTCCCTCACCCCCAAAGCAGGTAATACCGTCTCCTACCCGAGGTAACCAAGTCCCACTAGCCGGCAAAGTTGAATGGCCGAGGCCAGCGCGTAGCCTTTCCTCAACATCCACCCAGTCCGAGGAAGGGCTCGATGGCCGACGCCTCCCCCTCTCGACGAAGCGTCGGAACCGAACCGACGCTCGTCGTACCCGCTGCTGCCACCCCCGTGGCCCGTCAGGGAGATGGCGCCGCTTCGCTGACCGTCCAGGTCCTCGGTCCCCTACGGGTGTGGCGTGACGGCGTCGAGATCGATACCGGACCTCGGCAGCAGACCTACCTGCTGGCCCTGTTGCTGATGCGTGCGGGTCGACCGGTCAGCTCTTCTGAGCTTCTCGACCTCGTCTGGGACGACAACATGCCGACGTCGGCGATGAACATCGTACAAAAATATGTCGGGACGTTGCGACGGCTGCTCGAACCGGACCTGCCCGCGCGGGCGCCCGGCTCCTACCTGCACCGCCGCAGCGGCGGCTACCAGTTCGACGACAGCCGCGTGGCACTCGACCTGGCTGAATTCCGCCGGCTCCTCGGCCTCGCCCGCACCGCACGGAACGGTCACCGGTTCGAGGATGCAGCCGACGCTTACGAAGAGGCGCTATCGCGGTGGCGAGGGTCGGCGGGCGACGGGCTGGCCCTCAGCACCGCCGCCAGCCCGCTGTTCGCCTCGGTCAACCGTGAGCTGCTCGACGCCTGCGTCGAGGCCGCTCACGCCACCGTGCCGCGCGGTCATGCCAAACGCATCTTGCAATCGCTGCGCCTCGCCGCGTGGATCGCACCCATCGACGAGACCATTCAGGCGACGCTCATGACCACGCTGGCAGCGTTGGGACAGCAGGCGGAGGCCCTGTCGGTGTTCGACACGGTGCGAGCACGGCTGGCCGACGATCTGGGCATCGATCCCGGTCCAGTGCTCCGCGAGGCGCACCGGCACGTTCTCCAACAAGCCGAGGCTGTCTTCACACCACGCGTCACCGGCCTTCATCCGGAAGTAGCGCACTCCACGAGCGGAGCGCGAAAACCTTCCGGCAGCCGGTCCGATCGTCTTGTGGGTCGACAAGAGGAACTTGCCCTCCTCCGCCGTGTCGTCGACTCGGCCACCTTCGCCCGAGCGCAGATCGTACTCGTCGAGGGTCCACCAGGAGTGGGCAAGAGCCGGTTGCTTGCCGAAGTCACCGACGAGGCCGCCGCGAACGGTGCCTTCACCCTCTGGGGTCGATGCCACGACGGCGAAGGCGCCCCGTCGATGTGGCCTTGGGTCCAGATTGTCGAGGCCCTGATTGCGGCACTGCCGGAGGACGACCGGGCACGTTGGACCGCCGAACTCGGCGACCTGCTGCAGCACCCCGCACGCGATGCCGAAGTCCTGGCGCGGCCAGATGCCGGAGCGCAATTCCGTCTGTACAGCAACGTCGTCGCACTGTTCAGCGCAGCCGCTGCACGCCAGCCCTTGGTCGTTGTCGTGGATGACCTTCACTGGGCAGACCAGGCCTCGCTTCAGCTGTTCGCACACCTAGCCGAATCGCTCCCGGACAGGATCGTGCTGATGGGCACCTTACGCGGCCATGCACCGACGCCCAGCCAACACCTGCGGCGCATGTTGGCGGCGGTCGCGCGCCAGGACCGCCACCGACGCATCGCTCTTGGTCCCCTCGGCCCATCCGATGTCGCCGAGTTGGTCCACCAAGAGACCGGGCAGTCTCCGAGTCCCGGCGTCGCGCGGAGCATACAGGCCCGCACCGAAGGCAACCCCCTGTTCGTGCGCGAGCTCGCGAGATTCCTGGCCGAGGAGGACCACCTGTCTGACCAAGCGGCAGCCCAAGCCGCCGTCCCGTCGACGGTACGCGACATCGTCCGTGACCGGATGAGCAAGCTCGACGGCGGGGACCGTCGCCTCATCGAAATCGCGGCCCTGATGGGCCGCGACATCGACGCCCGCCTGTTGGCGAGCGCATCCGACCTCGACCCGTCGCAGTGTCTCACTCGCCTGGATACCCTTGAAGCGCTCGGCCTGGTCGAGGTGACCTCCGGCTCCCTGGGTGACTGGCGGTTCGTGCACGATCTCGTCCGCGAGTCAGTGGCCCGCTCGACGTCCCGATCAGATGCAAGCCACTTCCACCTGCACATCGCGGCCGCGCTCGCGCGGACCCAGGAACCGGCCGAGCGTCATGGTGAGGCACTCGCCCACCACCTGTGCTCGGCGGGCCCGCTCGCCGAGCCGGAGCAGACGGCGCAAGCACTCATTGTCGCGGCCCGCATTGCGGCAAGACGATCTGCTTACGAGACTGCGGAGAAGCACCTCGACACCGCGGCCCAAATCGCGCGCAGCGCCGGACTCCTCGGCCTTGAGCTGACCGCGCTCACTGAGCTGACTGCCGTCGCGGGTATCCACGCCGGCTTCGTCGGAGCCACCATGGACCATCTGGACCGCGCCGAGGAGGTCGCGCGGTCACTCGGCCAAGAACAGGAGGCCACCGGCTTCCTCTTCTCCCGGTTCCTGGCTCACGCCCAGGGCATCCAGCTCGACGCTGCTGGGCGCCTCGCGCGCCGGCTGCTGGATCACGGTAAGCGCTCCTCGGACCCTGTCGTCCAGGCTTCCGGCCATCACGCATGGGGAGTCCACCAGTGGAGTTCCGGCAACATCGGTGAGGCTTACCGGAACCTGAGCCGGTCCGATTCGCTCATCCGTGCCCAGCAAGACGCCGAGCCGCTGCGACACCGACTGCAGATGATGACGCCGGTCATGCTAGCGCTGAACACCGCGCTGCACGGCGATTTGGTCGCCGCGCGCCACCTTTTCGACGTGGTGGAGTTCGAGGCTGGCGACGACCCCTATGCCATCAGCATCTGGGGTTCGTTCGCCGTCACGGCGGCTGCCGCTGCGGGAGACTCCGCCTGGGCGCTGGGGGCGGCCGAGACGGCGATCAACGCTGACCCGGACTTCTCCTTCACGTTCTCCGGCAGCTACCCGCGCCTCGCGAGGCACTGGGCGAAAGCCATGTCCGGCGGTGACCCGGTCACGTCGGCCATGGAGATGGAGCGCATCATCGAGGCCAAACTGGTCGACCCACCTCGATCGAACCTGGCCACCTGGTACGCGCTCCTCGCCGAGATCCAGCTGTATGCCGACGGTGTTCCCGCCGCCGTGACCGCGTTGGACAAGGCCGAGATGTTCATCGACACCTACGGCGAACGGTATGCGGAGGGCTTGGTCCTCCTCATCCGCGCGAAGGCACTCCGCGCCGGCGGCGACCTCCCGTCAGCCGTCCGCACCGCCCACCGAGCGCTCATCCTCGCGCAGGAGCGCGGAGCCCACCTCTTCGCAGCGCGCGCCAACGGCTTGCTCGCCGAGCTCCCCTGCAGCGATCACGACGATGTTCTGGGCCTACACGCGGATCACGGCTAGCGCTGCGTTCCTCGACAAAGGTAGCGAATACAAGGTGGAGAACCCGAGGCTGTCGGGGCCTGCCCTTTCCTCCCGGGCCGGCGGGGATCTACGCCTCCGATGGGGAACGTCGCACTAGAAGGTTCGCAGTCTTGTCGGCATGATCTCGCCGACCTGTGGATGTCGTCGCCGGGCACCACCACGAACTATCACCGGGCCGAGCTCATTCGAGCTCGACCCGGTGATCAACCAGCCGAACCCGGCCGCCGTGAAGAACATGACAATGCCGAGCTTTTTGCCCGACCTCGGTGCAGGCCGTCGAGCCGATCACTCCGCCGCGCTCGCTACGGAACAGACGCCCGTCTTCCCCGGTCCCGTACTCGTCGATGTGTTGCCGCGGGATCTTGACGAGTTCGGTGGGATCGGGACCGGGCGCACGTCGTCACGACCACGATGCTTGAGCCCGCGTTCTTCGTGTGCGCTCCCGCTGCCCGTCCAGTGCGTGTCGACCTCTGGCCGGGAGAGATCGACGGTCAGCCGTCCCCGGCTCCTGAGCGGTAGCCGACAGTCCTGGAGCCGTAGACCGATGTACCCCGGTCTCCTCCGGACCGGCCGCGGTCGAGCTGGACTCGCCGGTCGGGAAGACCATGGCGTAGCCCCGTCACGCGAAGGCATGGCGTAATCCATCCGGCACGTCGCCGTCCGCGACCACCGGCCGTTCTACGGCGAAGCTGATGCGAGCCCCTCAACGATCGTCCGTGGCGTCGATCAACTAAATATTCACTGGTCGTCCAGTGACGCCAGCTAGTTTCACCGAAATAGCGCTGTCAAGGAGGAAACATCATGGGTTCCATCGCAGTCAACGTCGTGCTCGTACACGGCGCTTTCGCTGACGGGTCGGGCTGGCAGCCCGTCCATGACCTGCTCAAGCGGGACGGCTATCGGGTCAGCGTCGTCCAGAATCCCACGCTGTCGCTGGACGGAGACGCCGAGGCCACCCGGCTAATCCTGGACCGCCAGGACGGTCCCACCGTGCTCGTCGGACACTCCTACGGTGGCGCGGTCATCAGCGAGGCCGGGAACCACCCCCAGGTGTCGGCGCTGGTCTACGTCGCCGCGTTCGTGCCCGACAAGGGCGAGTCCGTGAACATGCTCATCGCCGACCCGCCGCCGGGCGCGCCGGTGGCGCCGATCCTGCCTCCAGTCGACGGGTTCCTCTTTCTCGACCGGGACAAGTTCCACACCGCCTTCGCAGGCGACCTGCCGGCCGCGCAGGCCGAGTTCCTCGCCGACTCGCAGGTGCCGTGGGGGGTCGGCGCACTCGGCGGCACCATCACCGAAGCCGCCTGGCGCACCAAGCCCAGCTGGTACATGGTCGCCACCGAGGACCGGATGATCCCGCCACCGGCTCAGCGGGCCATGTCCGAGCGCGCGGGCGCCACCGTGGCGGAAGTCGCCGGCAGCCACGCCATCTACATTTCCCAGCCGGAGGCCGTCACCGAGCTGATCAAGAAGGCGGCCGTCGGCGGCTGAGCGGAAGGCCCGCGGGAGGTCCGGTGGACACGCCCGTCCGTGTCCACCGGCTGTCGGGCCTTCTGCGCTCGCCTGCATCCCGAGCGGCCGACGGCGACGACCCGCCCACGCCGGCACATGACCTGCCTCCACACCAGCCCATGCGTAAGCCGAGCCATAAGGAGCATCGGATGCCAACCCGAGTGAACCGGCAGACCGTCGATCTGTCCGCCTATCCAGACCTCATCGTCATGTACCTCGGCATGCGGGTGAACCGCCTGTACGGGATCCGGACCTTCTTCAGCTTCGGCCGGAAGATCAGTGAGTCGGTCGCGGGCAAGCCGGACGGGCTGCTGCTGCACGAGCCCGTGTACTACTCGTTCTTCCCGATGAACATGGGGATGCGCCAGTACTGGCGGGACCTGCCCTCGCTGCTCGACTTCGCCCGGTCCGAGCCGCATCGACAGTGGTGGCTGGACTTCCTGCGGGACTCGGGCGGCACCGGTTTCTGGCACGAGACGTACTCGGTCAAGGGTGGCATGGAGGCCGTCTACGACGACGTGCCCAAGCCGCTCGGGTTCGGACGATTCGCTGGGATCCAGCGCGCTCGCGGACCCATGTTCGGTTCCGCGGCCCGCCTGCGACGCTCCGACGACGGCAGCCCGGTCCTGAGCGAGACGGACCTCTACGACTCCTAGCCGCTCGGGCCATCGTCGATGACCATAGGGGGTATACGTTCGGTTACACCGCCGGTCGGCAGATTCATGAGTACCCGCGAATGTTCGCCCACGTCGCTGGAGCGCCTCCTGGGTGGGCGTGCGGTGACCGCCTGGGCGGTGGAACCCAAGCTCGATGGCGTGGCCCTGGCCGCCCGTTACCGCAAAGGCCGACTGGTACAGCTGGTTACCCGGGGCGACGGGACAACTGATGAGGAGGTGTCCCACGCGATCGGAGACATCACCGGCCTTTCCGCGATCCTGACCGAGCCGATCACGGTCGAGGTCCGGGGTGGTCCTGCCCTCGTACTGTGGAGGTCTGACCCAAGGGGGACGGTCAGGGGAGGGCTTTTGTGGATCTTTGAACCCTGCCGAAGATCAGAAACCACAGGCCGACCGCGACGGTCACGTCCTGTAGGAACTCCTCACATAATGATCTCCCAGGGCGTCGCGACGGCATGGTGTGCCGATAGAGGACATCTACGAACTCGTGCTGTCGGTGGACATTCGTGCTGACGTGACCGACGACGAGCTCGCCGAGCTGCGATGGCATGTGGGGCAGGGGCCACGACCTGAGCGGCTGCCGATCGGCACTGACGGATACGTGGAGACCTATCCACTCGGTGATCCCGAGGACCCCGATTGCGGGTGGGAAGACGCGGAGGCGGAGCCCGTGTTCGCGCAGCGCGGCGCTGCCTGGTGGGTGGGGGGCGCGCTCGTCGCCGAGCTGGTCGCGCGAGAGCGATCGGACGGCTGGGCGCTGACGGTACGCCAGGAACTCCATCCCGACGACTTCTACCGGCTCCGGACACTGCTGGACTGGCTCGGCCGGTGCTCGGCCGGCGCGCATGCCGGCGGTGTCGAATCCTTCGTCGGCTACCTGCGCTTTCATGTGAGTGCTGAGATCGCGCCACTCATTCTCGTGAACGGGCGGATTCGCGTGCCGCAGGACATCGAATCGCATACCCCGCACTGGGAGGACGCCACGTCGTGACCGGCCCGGCCCCTGACATGATGGAGGAGACAGGTGATCACGAAGGATCCGCTGATTCGGGCCTGGATGAGCATGGTGCTCCTGGCTGGCGTTCGTGCTGAGCGTCGCTTTGGTGCTCACAGCCGGAGTCCATATGACCGACCGTGACGATCTGGAGAAGGCGAGGCGATCAGTCACCACGCCGGCCGGGGAAGACGGCACGTCGAATGCGAAGATCATCGACAAGGATCAGCGCGTCGAGGTTGACGAGGAGAGCCCGTTCTGGCCGCTGATCGAGGAGCTTCGAAGTGCCTCCCCTCAGAGCGATCCCACAGCCACGGATTCCAAGCAGGAGTGATCAGACCGGCTGCGAACGATCACCGGCCCCGGAGAGGTTACGGAACGATCATGTTCCTGGCGATCGTTGATCGAGAGATTCTCGCAGGTCAGAGCAGGTGTCTTGCCGGGTGAGCGATCGCTCTCCTGATCCGAAAATCGGACATTCGCCAGGCACGCGGCAGCGAACCTCAGTGGTGATGCGGAGCGGGTCATGCGGGCGGTAATGGTCAGGCGGCGGGTTCGAGGGTGACGCGGTAGCCGAGGGCTTCGAGCTCGCGAATGTGGTTGCGCTTCTTGCGGTCGGGGTTGGTGCGCCGGACACAGAAGTCGGCGCCCAGATCGATGAAGTGCGCCTCAGGGTCGGATAGCAGGTGCCAGATGATGACCAGGATGGAACGGCCGACCGCAACAAGGGCGCGGCTCCCAGCGTCCGACTAAAGCACGGCCTGAACGACCAAGGAGAGACGACGTCAGCGAGCAACCACCCCGATTTTCAGGCCCGAACGGCCTCCTCCGCCAGGGGAGATTGGAGACTAAAGCGGACGTCTTTTAAATCGGCCAGACGGGCCTGAAGGGGACTCTCTGAGAGGGTGGATGACCGTTCATCACGTCGCTCAGATCACCCTCGGTGAGATTGAGAGTGAAGGCGCTGCCTGCTTGTGAGGGTTCCCAGCCGTGGTCAAGGGCCCTCCGTATGGTCGCCGCCACGAGAGCCGGTCGTACGGTCATCGTTCGCTCCCCGAACCAGGCGTCCGGTCGGGAGCAGGGGAGCTCCGCCAGGAGAACCCGCCCTTGCCCCTCAGCCAGCTCCACCGCGTAGGTCAGTGATCCCCAGCTGTTTGCCTGAGAGTACGTGGGCTTGTGGCGGATCCGCCGGCGATAGGCCGTACCGTCGACGCTGATCATCCTGGAGCCCTTCTTGGGAATCGCCACAGAACGGTCTCCTGTCTTGTTCCGTCCCTGCTCCGTGAGAGCACCGAAGGCAGCAACAGGTGATGCGAGATGCTCGCCAACGTAGCCATCGCTCAGTCTCATGATCGAGTGGTTTTCGCACAGCCGAAGCTCTCCAGACCCAAGAACGCAGGGCACATCCAGGGCACATGAGCACGAGAAGCAGCACGAAACGGTGAGAACCAGCGAAAGCCAAAAGCCCAGCTCAGAACACCTTCTAGAAGATCACCGCAGGTCAGTCGTCATGACGGATCAGATCTCGATGTTCTAACGGCCGACTGAGTTTGGTCGGTTTCACCGACACCGTCGATCTGTCGGTGAGACCGCGAATGTGGATCCATGGTCGGTGGGGTGCGCGTCATGAATCCTGCACCGGCTTACGGCAGCAGTGTGAAGTGCCCGCCTTGCACGTTCCGCACCGCTCCGAAGTGACAGTGGTCGATGGTGGCGATTTCCTGGACGCCCAGTCTTTCCGCGACTGCGATCACGGCGGCGTCCACCGCCCCCAGAGGGAAGTTCGCGTACTTCACGACCAGGACTTTCATCCTGGCGATGTCAACGGTGGTCAGTGGCTCCATGGCCAGCTCGCCGTCCACGATGGACTGAAGAAAGTCGGCCTCCGCGACCGGTCCGATCCGTGACTCCAGCAGCCACCGGAGGTTCCGGTATCCGCCAAGTGGCCTATGACAAGATCACATTTCATTGGTCGGGCTACTCGCTCCCGCCTCCGCGTTCCTCGCGGAGGTGAGGCCGTTGGGGGAGATGATGAGGTACTTCCGGCGAGGGTGGGACGAGGACCGGGGAGATGAGTACGCGAGCTGGGGAACGTCCACGTTCTATCTGGCGCTCGACGATGAAGGGTACGCCCATGTGCAGGTCGAGGCTTACGCCGACGGCACGGTGATCGCTTATGACGCGAAGCACGACGAGGACCGGTACGGCGGCCTGACCTACGCTCAGTTGGATCTCGACGAGTTCGTTCCGTACGAGATCGGCGAGCGTGAGTTCTCCAAGGATTTGGGACGCCTACGCCCGATGAATCTACGGGCCGATCAATCGTGGCCGCCCGGTAGATGATGATGTTCTTGTTCCGTCGCTGTTCGCCCTTGCCGAAGCGCCGGTATTCCATGGTGTTCGACCACGCTAATGTCCCGCCATGACCGCAGCGAACGATCTCCTTCATCGGATCGAGACCACTCCGAAGCTGGCCGCCTTGCTGGTCTGGCCTGGTGACTTCGACATCGAGCGGCGTGACCCCGTCGAGGAACTGAGACTGCCTCCGGACTGCCCCTGGCGCCGATTGCCGGAGACGGTGGCGGCGGCACCTACTTCCTGTGTGGAACGCCCGGCACCGCGCGTCCGGTTCTGTACGCCGATTCCGAGGGCCATGCCACCGGGATGGCCGCCGACCTGGTGGAGGCACTCGCCCTGATCGCCGCGTACCCCTACCGGTGCGACCTGCTCGGCGGTCATTCGGCCGAGGAACTGGAAGAAGAACTGCGTCACGACCACCCCGACCACCCCGCCGCCCGCACCGAGCTCCTCAGCCTGCTCGGCGTTGTTCCGCCCGCGGTCGAGGAGGCGGTCACACGCCTATGCCGAGCCGGCGATCGTCCTTGCCTGTGGATCCGCCTCTGACCTCGAACGACACCGGCTGAACCACCTGAGGGAAACGTACGTTCTTGGGGCATGAGACTAAGGATTGTCCTGCTCGTGGCGTTGTTGTCCCTGGCTGCGGCCTGCGGAGGAGCGGAATCGGATATGTCGGCGACCTCCGCCGACGACGGGCCGGCGAAGCCGGTCGCCCTGTGGGGCGCCGAAGGCGGGTTCGTGACAGCGACCACGAACGTGCTGCGTCCGCCGAGAGTGGTGTTGTACAGCGACGGCCTGGTGATCGTTGACGCGAGCAGGCAGCTGAGGCTCACCGATGCCGAGGCGGCCGAGACGGTCGCGTCGATGGAGACGTACCTGACCGGGCAACCGCCGACCGCGACGCCCAGGCCGGGGGCGCCGATGGTGACGGACGTGCCGACCACCGTCCTCGGGGTACGGGGGAAGGACGGAAAGATGCTGGAGGTCCGGGCCCCGGCCCTGGACCAGGTCGCGGGCTTCTACCCGAAGGAGCTCTCGGACGCGAAGAAGCTGATGGAGGGCTTGGCGACCAGGGCCGCCGCCGCGGGCACCGACTACGTCGCCACCCGCGTCCGGATGGTCGCCGAAGGGGCCGCGTCGGCGGAGGGCAAGCCGGCGCCGTGGCCCGCGGGGGTCCCGGAGCCTTCGGGCGTGGTGGACCCGGTTTGGCAGAAGGACGTCGAGGGGGCGGCGGTGAGCGCGATCACCAAGGCGGTGCCTGCCGGGCAGGACCACGGCCGGTCACTCTTCAAGACCGGTTCGGGGACGCTCTTCGTGCTCTCCTGGCGGTACCTGCTGCCTGACGAATAGCAAGCTCCCATCCGCCGCACAGGTCGGTGGTCCTCGGCTCGGAAAGCCTGCTGGAAGATCACCGCAGGTCGGTCATCATGACGGATCGGATCTCGATGTTCCGAGCCGCCAGGTTCCCGACCTGTGGTGATCTCGACATGGGTCTCTCTCAGGGCACATCAAGATCTTTCCGAAACCCGGGACGATTCTGTCACCGGCGTTCGATTGGATGGGCGTATGACTGCTCACGATGTGGCCCGTCTGCTGCCCGGTGTCTCCGCGCTCCGTGACCTGTGCCGGTCCATGGCGGTGCTGGAGGCCGTCCTGAGCCCGGGCTGGGAGAGCCGTTACCACTCCTTCGACGCGAGCTGGAGCCCGGGGGAGGAGATGGCCTCGATGCGCGACGGCTCGGGAGACGAGTACTCCATCGTCTTCTCGGCGGCGGGTGCGTACATCCGCGGTTTCGACCACGAGGCGGTGATGAGTCCGTACGGCGACGACGGGCCGTGGCCGGGGGTGCTCGACTCGGTCCCCGAGGTCTTTCGCCACTGCGTCGAAGAGCCCGCGTTCTGCGACAAGGACGGCATGCCGGTCGTGACCGCCTGCCTGTGGCGCGAGGCCGGCGACGACCGCTGGCGGGCGGGTGAGATCGAATATCCGGACGGTGGGAGTGATCCCGACGGAGCGGCGTACCTGTTCGGGCTGCTCGTCGAGCCGTCCGCGGAGGCGTTCCGGGGGTTCGCCGAGGGCTATTACGAGGTTCCCGTGGACCTCGACGCGGTACGGCACGTCTATGCCCTGCGTCCGCTGACGCGGGCGGTGGTCACCGCGCTGAACGCCGACCTCACGCTGGAGGATCTCGCCGAGGACCTCGCGGCGTCCCGGTATCCGTCCGCCACCGGCTGAGAAGCCGGAAGACCGCTGCTCGCCGCACTACATGATCACTACTCGAACACGCGGTCAGACCATGTAGACGGGGGCGAGGCCGACGAATATGCGGTAGTCCGTGATCAGGCCGTCGTCGCGGGTGCGCCAGATCGACACGGCCACGACGCTTGCGTCCTTGCCGTCGAGCCGCCGGTAGGTCACCTCGGTCTCGGCGATGATGTCGGCGTCCACCTGCCAGTTCCTGACGATCCGGTGCCGCAGGCCGCCGATGGTGGAGAAGAACGCCCGCAACCCGGTGGCGATGGCCTCACGTCCCGTCATCGGCTCGGCGTTGCCGAACACCAGCGTGGCGTCCTCGGCCAGCAACCGTACGAACTCGTCGGGGTCGAACGAGTCGACTGTCTGGAAAACGCGTCGCACCACGTCGTCGGTCATGCCGATCCTTCCTCACGCGGCCGGGATCACTGGTGGGGACGATACGGGGCGAAGGACGACGCGCAACTATCGCCAAGGTGGGTATCGCGTCGCCGAGGATCTCCGTACAGGGCGGACGGGGCCCGGGCTCGGAAGCGGGTGGTCAGCCGCGTCCGCTCGGCCGCGCCGTCGCCTCCGGGCCCGTGCCGTCCACAGGCGGTCCGTCGGGTTGTCGTGGTGGGGTGCGGTGGTTGAGGAAGGTGCGCCGGTAGGTGTCCGGGGGCACGCCGAGGGCGCGGTGGAAGTGCCGGCGCAGGGTGGCCGCGGTGCCCATGCCGGTGCGGGCGGCGATGTGCTCGATGCTGTCGTCGGTGGTTTCGAGGAGTTCCTGGGCGCGGTGGATGCGCTGGGTGTGCAGCCAGCGCAGGGGGGTGATGCCGGTGGCGGCGGTGAAGTGCCGGGTCAGGTTGCGGGTGCTCATGTTCGCCTGGCGGGCCAGGTCGGGCACGGTCAGCGGCTGGTGCAGCCGCCCGATCGCCCAGTGCAGCAGTGCGGCGAGCGCGTGGCCGGCGTCGGCGGCTGCCGGGACGGCGACGAACTGGGCCTGCCCGCCGGCGCGCTGGGCGGGGACCACCAGGCGGCGGGCCAGCTCGTTGGCGATCGCCGCGCCGTAGTCGGTGGTGACGATGTGCAGGCACAGGTCCATCCCGGCGGCCTTGCCGGCCGAGGTCAGCACGCTTCCCTCGTCGACGTAGAGGACGCCCGGGTCGACCTGGACGCGGGGATGGCGGGCCGCGAGCACGGCGGTGTGCTCCCAGTGCGTGGTGGCGCGGCGGCCGTCCAGCACTCCGGCGGCGGCCAGCACGAACGCCCCGGTGCACAGTGACACGAGCCGGGCGCCGCGGTCATGGGCCGCGCGTACGGCGTCCACCAGGTCGGCAGGCAGGTCGGCCTCGACGTCGCCGCAGGCCGGGACGATGACGGTGTCCGCGTCCGCGATGGCGTCGAGCCCGTGGGGTGTGTCGATGCGCAGCCAGCCGCCGAGCCGGGCCTGGCGCGGGCCACAGACGCGGAAGTCGTACCACGGATCGGCCAGGCCGCGGTCGACGCCGAACACCTCGCAGGCCGCGGCGGCCCCGAACAGCATGGCCCCGTCGTAGAGCGCCAGCACCACAGACTTCACGTCCGAAAGTGTACGCATCTCGTCGTTTCAGCCACTCGTGATCGGCACCCACGGTCGTGATCATGATTGCATGAACAGACGACATCAGGCGATCGCGGTCTTCGGAGCCTACGGACACACCGCCGCCTTCGTCCTTGGCGAACTGCGCCGGCGCGGCCGCACTCCCATCCTGGTCGGCAGGGACGCGGCCAGGCTGCGCTCCGCCGCCCAGGCCCACCCCGGAGCACAGGTCTGGGTCGCGTCCGTCGAGGATCCCGCTTCCCTAGATCACGCGCTGTCAGGCGCGGCGGCGGTCATCAACTGCGCCGGTCCCTTCGCCGACACCGTGCCCCCCGTCGTCGACGCGGCGCTGCGCGCCGGCATCCCCTACCTGGACGTGGCCGCGGGGCAGGCCGTCACCTTGGAGACGTTCCAGCGGTGTGCCAGCCAGGCACGCGACGCCGGGGTGGTGGTCGCCCCGTCGATGGCGTTCTACGGCGGGCTGGGCGATTTGCTGGCCGGCGCGGCGATGGACGACTGGCCGGACGCGGACGACATCACGATCGCGATCGCGCTCGACAGCTGGCGGCCGACGGAGGGAACCCGTAAGACCGTGCGGCGCAACGCCGGCCGGCACCTGGTCTTCACCGGTGACAGGCTCACCCCGCCCACGGGCCCGCCGCGGACGGGCACCTGGCGGTTCCCGCCGCCGCTGGCCTCCAGGAGGTCACCGAGCTCTCCACGGCCGACCAGGTCACCGCCTCCCGCCACCTGCGGGTACCGGAGATCCGCGTCCTCATCAACCAGGCGCCCCTGCGCGACCTGAGCGATCCCGAGACGCCCCCGCCCACGGCGGTGGACGCCGACGGACGCTCGGCACAGACCTTTCTCGTCGACGTGGTCGCGCGCCGGGCTGGTGAGCAGCGCCGCGCGACGGCGTCTGGCCGTGACATCTACGCGGTCACCGCACCCATCGTGGTGGAGGCGGCCGTACGGATTCTCGATGGCCGGGCCCGCAGGGTCGGGGTGGCCGCCGCCGGAGAGCTCTTCGACGCCTCGGACTTCCTGCGGGCGCTGGATCCGGCCCACCTGACCTTCACCACACCTGACCGGCAGACCGTCGGGTAGCGAGGGCGGGCGCGCGTGCGCGGAAACGGTCTCCAGGCCGTGTGTCAGAAGGGTTCGCTGCTCGGGCCGCGACGCGCCGCTTCGGCCGGCTGAGTGTTCGTTGACCTCTGCGGGGGATCTGAGGCATGACCTTCCGCGGAAGGGCTCAAAGGGCGGTCGACCGCTGACCCTCATATCTACCGGCGGCTTTCACGCGGTGGAGTGCGGCGTCGACCGGCTCGAATGCCACCGGGCTGCGGCTGTTCGGTACGAAAAATCGCCGTGCGTCACCAGGCCGCACTCCACGTCATGGCGATCAACGAGTGGCTCCGACCAGAGCTGTGAAACGCGGCCCAGAGGTGTTTCCAGGTCCCTGCCATGTCATTTTTGAGGCGGACTGAGACCCTGACCGCCAATACGTCCTTTTCTGTGAGTGCAGCAGTCTGCCAATTGTGAGATTCGCTGCGGTGCGTCATCGGCATTATGTGGCAGGAAGCCAGGGGATATGGCATTCTTCCTTATTGTCGCGGAGTGGGGGCGGTACGCGGCGCCGCGTGTCTTTTTGTGAGCTGTCGGACAGTGTCGCCGCTATGACCATCTGTGCTTATACGGCTCGACGCCGAGGTCTCGCTCTGTCATTACCGGGCTTTTACCTGTCCTTTTCGATCCTCATGTCACCGTAAGGAAAAGATTTATCGATGTTCGTCCAAGGCTGGCGAGCCGGTATCGCGTTAATGATGCTGGCTGCCACAGCGATGGTCGGCCTCCCGCACAGTGATGCCGAGGCGGATACGCGGCTGGGTTTTCATGACAACTTCAACGGAGCCGTGGACAACGATCCGACCTACGGGCTCAACGACAATCTTGCCTCGCGGCAGTTAGGCTCTCCGCACACGGTTCCCTATCAGCGCGTCTCCGGTGTCTGGTATCCGGCGCCCGAACCGCGGCCCTGGTACTCGCAAGTGGGCCATTCCCGATTTCCGGACAGGCTGTCGCTCTGGCTCGGACACTCGGCGGTGCGTCTGGAGGCTCCCGTCCTGCCGGGCCCGGACGGGAGGGTGATCGCCCAAGTGTCCACCGACCCCGTCGTCGGGGAGGAGCAGAGCGGGAGCTGGGCATCCATGGTGCTCGCTCGAGACAACACAGGCTCTGGATACGTCTCCGATGCGAACAACGCTCTGGCAGTCGTGGTCAGGTCGAACGGCGGAATCCAGATCTTCGACCACGGCCAGATGATCGAGGAGCCCGAGGAGCGGGCGGTCCCGGACGCGAACGGCCGTTTCCGCATCGGCGTGACATCCGTTCCGGGCGAATCCGAGGTCAATGTCACCGTCAATTCCACCACGGTGGAGGTCGGTCTGAGCCGGCCTTTTCCTCACTCCAGCTGGCTCCACCTGGGAGCTTATCTGGCGAATGACAGTATGACCACGACATTCGACGACCTGGACCTTTCCGCGGTCGGCCTGTCGTCGGACACGGTGAGGATTCCCTGGCTGCGTCACTTCGGCTACTATGCGGCCCGGATCACCGAGAATATCGGTAACCATGTGCCGGAAGTGCGCGGCCGGTCTAATTCGAGCTGGGTTAACATCAGTGACTTTGCGCGTTATGCCCCGGAGGTCCTCGACGCCTGTGCACCTCAGTCGTGTGTGATCTACACCGGTCACGAGTTTTTCAAAGGCTGTAACACCGAGAACAGCCCGACCTGTGACCTCTACCCTAATTATCAGGAACGCTGGGACCGTCTGGCCGACATAGTCAGGCCGTACCTCACAAAGGTCGCTGCCTTCTATGTCCAGGACGAACCATTCCACCTTGGCGCTTCCGCTGAGGAAGTGGAAATCTCAGCTAAAACCATCAAACGAACCTTCCCTGACATTCCTGTCATGATGAGCCCTTTCCATCGTGACGACGCTGGTCACGATGGGTACGCGCAAAGCGGTGGCGGATGAGACGAGGCTCCCGAT